>PKWO01000419.1 GCA_003132085.1 Oxalobacteraceae bacterium
ATGATGCCGACCATCGTCATACCGATGCTGGATTTGAATACCGCGTGGTGGATGTATCTGGTTCCGGTGCTTGCCAATCAAACATTGTTGATGGAAACGGCAAAAGGCCAAGCGGTAGGCGTGCTGCCGTTCCTGCTGACAATGGGAAGTTCGCTGCTGACCGCGGCATTGGCCATCGGCTTCGCCGCCTGGCGCTTGCGTAGCGAGCAATACGTGCTTGGCGTTTGAACGCAGGACGAGCCGTTCCTGATATCAACATGCCGACCATTCGTTGGCGCCCCTGAGCGCGATCATTTAAACGCATAGCCAAACTAGCAATTCTAGCATTTTGCCATGTATTGCCTTGCTAATCTACACACCTATACTTTATCAATTGATTGACTTAAACAATATCATTTGTTAAAGTATATGCAGTGATTTTGAAATTCAACGCGGTACCAACCGACCAGCCAAGCCCCGCAAGCACCAACCAACGGCGCGACACCACTGGGTAGCTGGCACGGAAAACCAGCAAGGACGCAGGAGACCCTATGACGCCGCTAATGAACCACCCGGTGCAGGAAAATGCGAACGCCAAAAAATATGGTTTTGCCACCAAATTGCTGCCGGTCTTTATCGATGGCGTTCAGGCCGCGTGGGAACAGGTGCATATCGATTCGCGTGCGATCGCAGTGCGCCGCGATTCNNTTCGTGCACCGTTTGAAGAGTACGACCCCATGATGGAAGATCGCAAGCGGCATAGCGAACAAAGCGCGTTTAAGCCGGAATGGACCGGAGATTGACGAAGCGTGTTGTGTATCGGGTCCCGCCGAGTCGGACGGCAGGCTTATTCATTTGACGGCAAGATTGAAACGCTCGCGCACATGCTCAACCGCTTCACGCACTTCGGTCTCGTAATCTGCGCCGCCGCGAAACAGGCCCATATCCCAGTTGCACCCGTCCCGATCCGGCTCATGCCACTGCGGGAGCGGCGTCTCGACCTTGGCTTCATCGTCCACGATTTCGGGAATCGCATTCACAAGCTTTTGAACACGCTTGCGGATTTCCTCTGCAACCAACACTGCTCTTTCCATGGCGACCTCCCCAATAGCGGTAAAAGCATCCTAGCATGAAGCGCGGCAAGCTACCGATTTTTCAAACATGTTACGACTGACGTCGACAGCCGCGCAACAATAGTCTGCAACGCCGTCCGTCAATCTCCATCGCGGCGCACCACCACGGTCACCGGCGCCGAACTCAGGCTTGCCACCCAGGCGTTAACCCTGCTCTCCAGCACATCGAGCGGCAATGGGCCGGCGTTCAGGATTTCGTCGTGAAAGGCGCGCACGTCGAATGTACTGCCAAGCTGGTCCTGCGCATGCCGGCGCAATGCCAATATCTTCAACTGACCGATCTTATATCCTAGCGCCTGCGCTGGATCGGCGATGTAACGGTCCACCTCGGATTCCATCGCCTCGCCCAGATACTGGTTGAAGTAATCGATCATCTGTTGGCGTGTCCAATGCTTGTAGTGAACCCCGGTATCCACCACCAGCCGAATCGCCCTCAACTGTTCGCTTTCAAGACGTCCCAAATCGCTGGCGGGGTCTTGATAGAAACCGACCTCTTTCCCCAGCCGCTCCGCGTACAAGGCCCACCCTTCTATGTAGGCGTTGTAGTCCTCAGTCAGCGCCCGATGAAAAGGGTGGATGTCGGGCAATTCTTGCGCGATCGAAATCTGCATATGGTGTCCGGGAATGCCTTCATGGTACGCAGTCGATTCGTTTTCCAGCATGCTTTGATGCTTGAAATCATAGGTTTTCACCCACACCTCGCCGCCGCGCGAACCGTCCGCCGTGCCTTGATGGTATTCCGTTGATCCTTCTTTCTCCATATAGGCAGGCAACGATTTCACAATGACATCGGCCTTCGGCAGCAAGCCGAAGAGTTGCGGCAAACGCGGTTGCATCTGCGCGATATAGCGCTGATATTGATCGAGGATCTGTTGGCGGGACGTGGGCACCAGTTTCGGATCGGCATGCACGCTGGCCTTAAAAGTCTTGGCATCGGCAAAACCCGCAGCCTTGGCCAGCGCCGCAATCTGACCTTCTATATCAGCCACTTGCGCCAACCCAAGCTGGTGAATTTGCTCGGGGCTGAGGTCGGATGTGGTTTGCATATGGATGGCGAACCGATAGAGCGCGTCGCCGTTCGGCAAAGACCAGAGTCCCGCTTCGGGCCGCCCATTCGGCGCATATTCGGCAGCGATAAATTTTTCCAGCTTGACGTAAGCCGGACGCACCTTGGCGTCCACTGCACGCACGATCTCCATGCGCAAACGCTTGCGATCGGCAGCCGAAAAAGTGACGGGAATGCGCTGCGCCGGTTCTGCAAACACATTCGCCGCCCCTTTCGGGCGTTCAATCGCCTGCGCTTGCTTGACCGTCATATCGAGCAAATAGCGCGGCGGCATCAAGCCGTCTTTTTCACCCTGCCGCATCACTGCGATCACTTGATCGAACAATTTCGGCACCTGATTCAAGCGCGCAATGTAATCCTGAAAGTGACGCACGGTGTCTAGCGGAACCGACGACACCAATTGCGGCAGGGCAATCTGTATCCCGCCAAATTGGTCGACCGGCATCTCATAAGTCTTGAGACGAAGCCCCTCCAACTTATCGCTCAATGTCCGCACCAGCAACAGCTTGTCGAGCTGGTCCCGCGCAGGCAGTCCGCTCACGTCGAGTGCAGCGGCGCGTGCCAGCAGCAGCGCCGTATCCTTCTCGGCCCGATGCCAATGCGCCAACGAGAAATCGCGCAGTTTGTCGTTGTAGCGATATTCGCCGTAAAACGATGCCGACTCGGGATTTTCGCGTTGATAAAAATCCCAGTAATCGTCAGCGAATGCGCGCAGGGTTTTATGACGCGAGACTAGCGCGGAAGACGCCTGCCCGAATGCCGTCGGGGCAGCAACCAGCAATGAAATAGCCAGCACAGCTGGCATAAATAAGGAGGGCAATCTCATACGGCTCCGTGATTAAGACTCGGTGTGGGTAACAAATCCCGACGCATTGCCGGGACGCAAACCGATATCTTACAGGAACCGCATAATGTCAGGTTTCGAGCGAAAGTTCTTTGAATGCGCCGTAGCTCAACAAGCGCTCGTGACGGCGTTCAAGGAGCTTATCGGCTGGCATGTCATCTATTTGACGCAGACTTTCCGTCAACGATTTTTTCAACGCCGCAGCCGCGCCCTTGTGGTCTCTGTGTGCGCCGCCAACAGGCTCAGGAACAATCTTGTCAATCAATTTGAGCGCCTTCAAGCGATGTGCGGTCAACGCCAAAGCCTCAGCCGCATCATTGGCATGCTCGGCATTTCTCCACAAAATTGAAGAGCATGCTTCTGGAGAGATGACTGAGTAGGTCGCATATTGCAGCATCAAGGATATATCGCACACCCCAATCGCCAGCGCTCCGCCGGACCCGCCTTCACCGATCACGGTTGAGATAATCGGAATACGCAACGAAGACATTTCAAATAAATTGCGGCCAATCGCTTGGGATTGATTGCGTTCCTCCGCATCAATGCCCGGCCATGCACCCGGCGTATCAATAAATGTAAACAGAGGAATCCCAAATTTTTCCGCGAGCTTCATCAATCGCAATGCTTTGCGATAACCTTCCGGTCTAGGGTAGCCAAAGTTGCGGATCGCGCGCTCTTTGGTGTCGCGCCCCTTTTGATGCCCAACGATCATGCAGGGCTTTCCGCTCAATCTTGCCAGACCGCCGACAATCGACTGGTCGTCGGCAAACATGCGATCACCGCGCAGTTCGTGGAAATCGGTAAAAATATGGTTGACGTAATCGAGCGTGTACGGCCGCTTCGCATGCCTGGCGACCTTGACAATCTGCCCCGGCGTCAATTTTGAATAAATACTTTGGGTAAGCGCGTAGCTTTTTACCGCGAGGCGATCAATTTCTTCCGACAAATCCACCGCAGACTCATCGTCAGAGAACCGCAATAATTCGATTTTGGCTTCAATGTCGGCAATAGGTGCCTCAAAATCCAAATATACGCTCTTATCTAGCATGAAATTACCCAATTGAAATTTGAACGAGTATTCGAAAAACGACGCAGGCCTTATATCATCTCCGCACACAAAGATACGTTGCCGATCGGAGTGATCTGAATATCTGTTAGCGTCAACCGTGAGCAACCGTCGCCCCACTCTTTTGAAGAGGCACAGCCGATGTTCAACTTGACCAATATTTCGACCAGAAACGCGATCGCCCTGACACTGAACAAGTACGCTTTCCGTTAAAAATTTCGCCGTTCCGGAGGCTTAAATTTGTTTAATTGCGCCGCACATTCTAGCACTAATCGATAGGCCACCGTCAATCCAGGCGGCACGCATTATTGCTGCGCAGAACGTGGGCTTTGGCAGGCGCATTGGTGAATTAGCCCGGATTAGCGAACTTTCAGTGAAGAACCGGCGCAAATCCGTTGCTGTGGAATACAAAGTGGGCCGGAAAATCGATAACACGCCATAACCGACCATCTGAGCCGGCCATGCGGCGAGGCTCACCATGAAAGGCCTGTCGACAGGCCTCTCATCGTGTTTTCACATGGGGCGCCAGCATCTGCCGCAAACGCACGCATGGATCGCCCGGCCCGAGGTCGTCACACGACCAACAGCCGGACTTCCCACCTACCGCACTTGAAACAGTATTTACTTGGGGGGCACGACGATGACAGTGTTACCGGTCGCACCAGCATCCCCGGTATCGCCTTTTTCCCCTGCCCTGCCTTTAGTACCATTTGCACCGTCATTGCCGGCGGCACCGGTATTTCCAGTGGCGCCCGTATCTCCGGTGGCGCCAGTGGCGCCGGCCGGAGCAGTTGCGCCAGTGGCGCCGGTCGCGCCGGTTGGGCCGGGAACCGCAACCGGCACCGGAACGACGACAGGTGCGGCTTGACGCTCGCAAGCTGTCAATGCAACAGAGCCGACAAGTGCCAGCAAAAGAATCGAATATTTCATGGTAAGCCTCTTCATTGAATACAAAAAAATGGCCGCATCATTTTAGATAAAAATACCTCGAATAACACAGGAACTCAAACAGGATTCATTCACTACAGCGGGTATCAGTATCTGCTGATACGCGGGCAATATAATTACCGGTACGGCAATCAGGTCGCAATCGGCCTCTGCACACATTCACCCGATTCAACGTAATGGATGTTTCGCTGAATCAAGTCGGAGCATGCGCCGGAAGATAGGAACGTTCCGTTCGCTGACGAACATACACCAAACTATTTCGGTTTTATATTGACCGAACCGGTAGTTAAGTGCGTTCCTTCTGTCATTTTTTGATCTTCCATCGAACTTTGACTTACCCGCCGCCGAAAGGTGTGCGGGTTTTTTGTATTTGCAATTTGGAATACTTATTGCTTGATACAGAAGAACCTTCAACTTGCCAAGGAGCAGCCATGCCAGACATCACCGCGACCAAGTTCTCCCACGTGAAACTGGCCGATACACCTTTCAAAAGCGGGGGGTTACGCGATTTTTTCCTCTACCGCGACCTGGGTGTGGCAGAGGCGACCAATGGCAAGGTCGTCGCGCACCTTGTGAGGGCAAACCAAGCACCGGAAACGGGAACCGGCTGGCACCGACATGAGGCAGATTTTCAAATTGTGATCATGACCAAGGGTTGGGCACGCTTCATGTATGAAGACCAAGTGACCTTGGTCGAGGCTGGCGACGTGGTGCACCAGCGCC
>PKWO01000254.1 GCA_003132085.1 Oxalobacteraceae bacterium
TCTGCTTCGAGCATGACCAACGCGTCTGTCAGGAATTAAAACGTCAAGGTCTTGACCCCGTCCGCTGTGCCGAGCAAGCACACATTCGCTCCGCGCCGGGCAAATAGTCCGACTGTCACCACGCCCACGATATTATTGATTTGCTCTTCCAGTTCAACCGGATTGGCAATCTGCAGGCCCAGCACGTCAATAATCACGCAACCGTTATCGGTCATCAACGGTTTGCCGTCTTTCAACCGCAAGCGCGGTTCCCCGCCTAATGCTTTCAGTTTACGCGCCACCACCGCGCGCGCCATCGGAATCACTTCAACCGGCAATGGAAAACTGCCCAGCGTCTCGACCAGTTTCGAGCCGTCGGCGATGCAAACAAATTTTTCGGCCGCCGATGCAACAACTTTCTCACGCGTCAAGGCCGCGCCGCCGCCCTTGATCATCGCACCCTGTCGCGTAATTTCGTCCGCGCCGTCAATATAAACCGGCATGGCGTCCACTTCGTTGAGATCGAAAACCTGAATTCCATGTGACTTCAGGCGCTCTGCAGTTACTTCGGATGAAGCGACAGCGCCGGCGATCTTATCCTTGATCTTGCCAAGTTCATCAATGAAGAAATTGGCGGTCGAGCCGGTTCCGACACCGACGATATGGCCTTCGACGACATATTCGAGGGCGGCGCGGGCGACTGCTTGTTTCAATTCGTCTTGAGTCATGGGAGCAATGCAAAAATAAAAGGGTATTGGCATTTTACCGGAAAAGAATTTGCCCAATTGACCGAGACGCGGTGACATATGCCCATTTTGAAATCGCGGGCAGGCCGTTTAGGCTGGCAGTGCCCCGGGTTGACCGGCTTGGCGCCCTTTTTGCGGCCAAACTATGTGCGTCACCGAACGGACTTCCGTTCATTTTGACGTCATTCTTAACCAAATTGAATTTCAAAAAAAGCGGAGGAAAAAATGAACTCAATCATCAGCCTTATCGTCTATCTGGTCGTCTTCGGGCTCATATGGTGGCTAATCAATATGTTGCCGCTACCGGCACCGGTGGCGCAGATCGTCCGCGTTCTTTTCATTATTTTACTGATCTTGATCATTCTGTCGGCAGTCGGCATTCTTCCCGGAGGCTATCTGCCGCGTATTCATATAGGCAGCCTACAGTAAACCAAAAGATCCGGGTTATGTTCGTTGCCGCACAGTGTTTGCGATCACACACGCGTATGGTGGTTTTTGTTCGNNGATGAACTACTTATCAGGAGGATTTCATGACTCAGAAAACCAAAGATCAACATCAGAAGCCGGGGCAGACTCACCCCACCCCTTTACCTGATGTGGACAAGCAAAAACAGCAGGCGGAACAGCTCGAGGTAGCCGGCAGGCATAAAAATGACGGCCAAAAAGACCACAAGGGTGCCCGTTAACCATTAACCGTTATACGGACGAGTTGCCCGGGATATTCTAGATTGACGTCGAAGGGTTAATACAACTTGGCAGGAATAGCTGGGCGCGAACCGTCGCTCCCGGCTATTCGGCGTTACGTTGTGCCATTTCGGACCTGCATGACGTCATGCTTAGAACGTCTTCCGCAACGCACTTGCGGTGGTCGCCAATGCGGTAATACGCGCCCAATCGCCGGCAAGTATCGCATCTTTCGGTGTCAGCCATGAGCCGCCGACACAGGCGACATTCTTGCAAGCAAGGAATTGTGCGGCGGTAGTTTCGGTAATGCCGCCGGTTGGACAAAACGTCACATCCGCCAGCGGCCCGGCAATGGCATTCAGCATGCCGATGCCGCCGGCCTGCACCGCCGGAAACAGCTTTAACTGACGAAAGCCCGCCTCGCGCGCCCGCATCACTTCCGAGGGTGTCATCACGCCCGGCAGCAACGGCAGTCCGCTCGATATCGCGGCCTCAATCAATGCGGCAGTCAGACCCGGCGAGACGCCGAATACCGCGCCGGCATCGCGGGCGGCGACAAATTCATCGGGGTCCGTCAGGGTGCCGACTCCTAGAATAGCGCCAGGCACCTGCTCGGCAATCGCACGAATCGACGGCAAACCATGCGCGGTGCGCAGTGTGACTTCCAGCACGCGTATACCACCCGCCACCAATGCTTTGGCCAGCGGTACCGCATGATTGATATCGTCAATCGCGATAACCGGAATCACCGGCGACGTGCGCATCAGTTCCAACATGTCAGGCATCAATTTCATACGCTTGCTTTCTCTATGGCATTAATAACCGGCGGCAGACCGAAGCTGGTCGCCCCCTCTTCCGCCGCGCTGACCGCATTGCGGAACATTGCGAATAATTCTCGTCCCATGCCAACCTGGTTCGACGACAGGTCAACCGCTTGCGCGCTACGGCCCGCCCACTCCGCTTCCGGCACCAGCGCCTGCAGCACACCGGCTTCCGCATCCAGGCGAATCAGGTCGCCGGTGCGTACCAAGCCCAACGGACCGCTGCTCAATACTTCCGGCGAGACGTGAATCGCGGCAGGCACCTTGCCCGAGGCGCCGGACATGCGGCCGTCGGTCACCAGCGCCACATGGCGTCCGGCATCCTGCAGGTTCGCCAAAGCCGGCGTCAACGCATGCAACTCCGGCATGCCGTTGGCGCGCGGCCCCTGATAACGCACCACCGCAACGAAGTCGCGATCCAGTTCACCGGCCTTGTAGGCGCGCATAAACGCGTCTTGCGAATCGAATACGATGGCCGGCGCTTCGACCATGCGGTGTTGCGGCTTGACCGCCGATACCTTGACCACCGCACGTCCTAAATTCCCGGACAACAAACGCATCCCGCCGTCGGCCGAGAACGGCAAAGCAACCTTGCGCAGCACGCTTTCGTCGCCGCTATCCTGCGGCGGCGCTTGCCACGCCACGGTTTGTTCGCGCAATTGTGGCTCTGCGCAATGGGCACGCAACCCTTTACCCATGATCGTGGTCACATCTTCATGCAGCAGACCTGCGTCCAGCAATTCGCGAATGACGAAGGGCGTGCCGCCCGCCGCATGAAAATGGTTCACATCGGCTTCGCCATTCGGGTAAATGCGCGTCAGTTGCGGTATTACACCGGACAACTCGTCAAAATCGTTCCAGTCGATCACGATTCCCGCCGCCTTGGCGATCGCGACC
>PKWO01000367.1 GCA_003132085.1 Oxalobacteraceae bacterium
AATCCTTGATTTTCAGCGATCAGCACCAACTCGGCGTCTGTAGGCTGCAGCGGTCGCGGCGGGATGGTAATTTTGCGGCCCAGCTCTTCCAATGCCAACTGACCGTAGAAATTGGTCTGATTCGCGATTAGCTGAAATTGCACCTGCGCCTCGTCGACCCGGCCTGCCGCCTTCATGGCGCGCCCCGACCAATAGACCCAGGCCGGTTCGCTACGCAATTTTTCAGGCATGGCTTCGATACTGCTCTCCACCATTTTCCAATCGCCGGCTCGCAACGCCGCGCGTACTTTCCATTGATGGCCGCCATTGGAAAGCAAGGCCCCATCCGATCTGCGCCAATAGTCGACCGATTCAGGCGCCAGCTTGAATGACGCCTCCAGCGCAATTTGCGCCCAACCCAGCGCCTGCTCTTCTGCATTCAGCAGGCCGGCGGCGCCGTCGAGCGCACTGACTGCCGAGGGCAGATTGATTTTGGCCGCTCTGCCGAGTGCAATGATAAATAGCTGATGACTCGCGCGCGTTACGCCCGGTCCACGCGCCAGCACAGAGTTGGGCTTGTCGATTGCCATCCCGAGCATGTTGTCCGGCGGCGTGCCTCCGGCCGCGGCAATGCGCCGTACCACGTTACTGGGAGTCGATTCGGCGGCAAGCCGGACTTGAGCACTGAGATCGCTTTCGTCGAATTGCCGGTTTTGGAGCAAGGTCTTGATCAGCGCCGTGCAGGCATCGCCATAGTCCTTGGGAGCCGTCAACAGTAAGCGGGCCTCGGTGGCGACGTTCTGGCCTTTGATCGCCTTCGACATCAGTGCATAACACTTCACCTGGCGATCATCGTTGAGCACGAATTGCGGATATTGCTCGTCGAAGTTTTTCCAATCGCCGGCATATCCCAGCACCAGCAGCCAGTCATTGCGCAAACGATCCGCTATTGCGCTGCCATCGTAACGCGCCAGAAAATCATGTATTTCGCCTGCCGTCGCTGCCGTCAAGCGCGGTTTGAGTCGATAGTAGTCGACATAAGAGGGAATGGCGTAATCGGTCAGGCGTGCGGCAAGCTTATCCGCCAGTTCGGCGTCGTCGTTGCGCGCGGCATCCCGCAGCGCCAAAAACTGGTCGTCTTCACTTACTGCCGTCACACCGGGCTTCTTGGCATAGGCTAACGGCGGCAACAAAACTACCGAAGCGGCGGTAAAAGCCAGAACGACCAGCCATTTCTTCTTGTGCTTCACTTTACAGCCCAATCTATACTCTATGCGTACACTCTGTAGAATAGCATGTGACTCATTTTAATTCGCGCATTCCATGATAAAAGAAGACTTGCGGCGCACGCTGTTGACACAACGGCACGCCATCCCTGCCGATCTGCGTGCACAATATGACAAGGCTCTCTGCTCTCATGTCGTCGACTGGTGGAACAGCCATCCGGTGCGCCGCTTGGGTGTCTATTGGCCGATTAGAGGCGAACCCGATCTGCGATCGGCGTACATCGAACTGGCAAAACGCGGCGTGCAATTGGCGTTGCCGGTGGTGGTAGAGGCCGATGCTTCGTTGTGCTTTGCAGCGTGGGCGCCCGGCGATGGGTTGGTAGTGGGTTCGATGAAGGTGCCGGTACCTGCACAGCCACAAATACCGGTATATCCGGAAGCGCTATTGGTGCCCTGCATCGGGTTTAATCCGCAACGCATCCGCCTCGGCTACGGCGGCGGGTTCTATGATCGGACGCTGGCAGCCACTCCGCACCCACTGGCCATCGGCATCGGTTATAGCTGCGGTTTGGCGGATTTTTCCGCCGCGCCGCATGACATTGCATTAGACGCAATGATTACCGAGGACGCCGGCTTCGCGAACGGTTCCTAATGCGGTTGACGTCAAACAATCTAGTGACGCGCAAGATTCAAACGTTTCCAGATTGCCGAAGTAGCAACTGCCTGATTCAGCGTATAGAAATGCAGGCCGGGTGCGCCACCCGCCAACAACCGCTCACACAGGCCGGTCACGACATCCAGGCCAAACGCGCGTATCGACTCGCTGTCGTCACCGAAGCTTGCCAATTTGATCCGCACCCACCGTGGAATTTCGGCCCCGCACATGTCTGAAAAGCGCATGAGCTGAGAGTAGTTGGTGATCGGCATAATACCGGCCACGATCGGCACCGATACCCCTATCTTGTGAGCGTCGTCGACGAACCGGAAATACGCGTCGGGATTGTAAAAATACTGGGTGATTGCCGAATTGGCGCCCGCCCTCACTTTGCGCGCAAAGCTTTGTATGTCGTCTTGCGGCGATTTTGCCTGCGGATGCATCTCGGGATAAGCAGCAACTTCAATATGAAACCAATCGCCGGTCTCGGCACGGATGAATTCCACCAGTTCGTTGGCATAGCGGAATTCACCCGACGCGAAACCGATAGAACCATAGCCGCTCGGCAAATCGCCGCGCAATGCGACGATGCGTTTGATCCCATGCGATTTGTATTCGTTCAATATCGCCCGCAAACTGTCGCGCGAACTCCCCATGCACGAGAGGTGCGGTGCCGCCTCATGTCCCTCGCTTCGAATTTCCAACACGGTTTCGAGCGTTCCCTTTTGCGTGGAACCGCCGGCGCCGAAGGTGACTGAAAAATATTTTGGATGCAAGTCGGCAAGCTTGGCGCGGACAACGCGCAGCTTCTCCGACCCTTCCGGCGTTTTAGGCGGGAAAAATTCGATGCTGAAATTCTGTTCGGATTGAGCCATTCACTTTTCCAGCAAAAGAGTGGAGAGAGCCCACGAAATGATGCTATACAGCAGCGCGCCACCGATTGCCGACATAAAACCCGCCACATAAAAACCCTTGACGAAATTCGCCACGGCCCAGAACAACAGGCCGTTAATCACGAAAATGAACAAGCCGAGGGTTAATACGGTCACCGGCAAGGTCAACAAAATCAATATCGGTTTGATCAGCGTGTTAACCAAGCCCAATATCAATGCCGCAAATAGCGCAACGGTAAAACTATCGACACGCACCGATTGCATCAGATAAGGCACTGCAAACAATGCGGCGGCATTGATTAGCCAGGTGAGCAACAAGCGCAGCATGAACGACCCCTCTAGTTGAACCTGAAAAGCGCCACCGGCAAAGCGGCGGCGCAGCGTCTGAACACCGACTAATAGCGATAATGCTCGGGCTTGTAAGGACCGGTCTTCGCCACGCCGATATAGGATGCTTGCTCGCCGGTCAACTCGGTTAACTGGGCATTGAGCTTCTTCAACTGCAACCGAGCAACTTTTTCATCCAAATGCTTGGGCAACGTGTATACGCCGATCGGATAATTGGCGGTATGGGTGTACAACTCAATCTGGGCGATGGTCTGATTGGCAAACGACGAACTCATCACATACGATGGATGACCGGTTCCGCAACCCAAGTTGACCAGGCGTCCTTCGGCCAGCAAGATGATGCGCTTGCCGTCTGGGAAAATCACGTGGTCAACTTGCGGCTTGATGTTTTCCCACGCGTACTGCTTCAGTGCCGCAACTTCAATCTCGTTGTCGAAATGTCCGATGTTGCACACAATCGCTTGGTCTTTCATTTTGATCATGTGAGCAAGGGTGATCACATGATAGTTGCCGGTGCAAGTAACAAAGATGTCTCCGTGCTCGGCCGCGTAGTCCATGGTCACCACGCGATATCCCTCCATCGCTGCTTGTAGTGCGCAAATCGGATCAATTTCGGTTACCCACACTTGCGCCGACAATGCGCGCATCGCCTGCGCCGAACCCTTGCCGACATCGCCATACCCGGCGATGACCGCGACCTTGCCCGCGATCATCACGTCAGTCGCGCGTTTGATGCCGTCGACCAGGGATTCGCGGCAGCCGTACAAATTGTCGAACTTGGATTTGGTGACCGAATCGTTGACGTTGATTGCGGGAAAGGCCAACTTTCCATCCTTGTGCATTTGATACAGGCGATGCACGCCGGTCGTGGTTTCTTCGGTCACGCCTTTGATCTCAGCCAAACGCTTCGAGTACCAGCCCGGTTGGCCAGCCAGCCTTTTCTTGATCGAATTGAACAGGCAAATCTCTTCTTCGGAACCAGGATTGCTGATTACCGATGGGTCATTCTCGGCACGCGTACCCAGGTGCAACAATAAGGTCGCGTCACCGCCGTCGTCCAGAATCATGTTCGCATATTGGGCGCCTTCGGCGGTATCCGGCCATTCAAAAATGCGATGGGTAAACTCCCAGTAGTCGTCCAGCGATTCGCCCTTGAAAGCAAATACCGGCGTACCTGCGTCGGCAATCGCGGCAGCCGCGTGATCTTGTGTCGAATAAATATTGCACGAGGCCCAGCGAACCTTGGCGCCCAGTGCTTCCAGCGTCTGGATCAATACCGCAGTCTGGATCGTCATGTGGA
>PKWO01000300.1 GCA_003132085.1 Oxalobacteraceae bacterium
ACCGGGTTTTGCCGAGGCACGCGCATTTATCGACGCAGTGAAGTCGGCTCTTGTTGCGGCACGCCCTGGGAGGGTCGTTTGCCTCTCGACCATCGGCGCTCAGGCTGCACAGCCCAATCTGTTGACACAACTTTCCATGATGGAGCAAGCGCTGAGTGAGTTGGACCTGCCGATTTGCTTCTTGCGGCCCGGGTGGTTCATGGAAAATGCCGTGTGGGATATCGCGTCGGCGCGCGAGCAGGGCGTCATTACCAGTTTCTTGCAGCCGCTGGATAAGGCGGTGCCGATGGTGGCGACGGCGGACGTCGGGCGCGTTGCGGCCGAGTTGCTGCAGGAGAGTTGGAGCGGCAGGCGTATCGTCGAGCTGGAAGGGCCGCGTCGCGTGGCACCCAATGATATTGCCGCGACCTTGGGTGGGATTCTCGGACGCAGCGTGCGCGCCGACGTCGTGGCGCGCGAGACATGGGCGGAATTGTTTGCCTCGCAGGGTATGCGCAATCCGCTGCCGCGCATGCAGATGCTCGACGGCTTCAATGAAGGCTGGATCGATTTTGCGGGCGAGACTGTGAACGGCGAGGTCGAACTCGACAAAGTATTGCGCGAGTTGGCTGGGCGCAATTGCTCCCCTTCATAAGACTCTTAAAGTAATTGCGGCCCGGACTTCCTCTGGATTGGATCCGCCGTCGGTCGGCGGATTTACAGCCATGTTTCCGTCAAATAGGCTGGTAGTCAATTGATCCGGTTTGCCTAGCGGGCTTGCCACGGTCACTCGATCGCAAGGGTCGGACGGGAATCCCGCAAAATTCTTGACGAGCGCTTTCACTCTTAATTGGAAAAGATGTTTCCTAAGCGCCGAAACAATATCCGCATCAAGTTTCAATGTCGTGATCGGGAATCGAAGAAGGATGTTAGGCTAGATCCTGATTTCAAATACACTATCAATTTCAACTGGTATTCCCATAGGCAAACTATAAACCCCTAGTGCGCTCCTCGCTGGCAGATTCTCTTGTCCAAAAAGATCGCGGACAATATCGCTCGCTCCATCGGCCACTTGAGGGTGTTGCGTAAACATCTGTTCTGCACGGACGTAAACAGTCAAGCGAGCGCATCTGACGACGTTGTCAAGACCATACGCTTGATCCACACATGCCAAGATCATGAGCATCGTCAACTTCGCCGCGTTCCTTGCTTCGTCGACAGAGACATCCGCGCCTACCAAACCGACAATCGGCTTGCCATCTTTGAAGGGGCCAAGACCAGACACATGCAGTTGGTTCCCCAATATCGACACGGTCCGATATGATCCGAGCGGATGGATTGGAGTCGGCAACTCTAACCCCAAATGAATTAATCGTTCTGACATGTTCATATGAGTCGATCTTTCTTCGTTGATGAATGGATCAGTCTCTCAACAGAGTACCATGCCGCTACGATGTCCGCTTTTCAGATCGTCTCTGCCCTGTGTTGCAGATGAAGCATTATGCCTTCATGGCCGTTCCGAGTTGCTCGCGTAAGTAACCGTGAATGGCTTTTCGGATTCGTCCCTGCAACGCAACACGAGAGTCTCCGCGTCGCTCCCCAGTTGCATCGCACAGGGCGCGCGTAATGATGACAACATCTGCACAAATAATGGGTAACTCTTGGCGCGGCCCGTAGATCTTCTCCACTACCTTGACTACCTCCAAGTGCAATCGCCCGGCCACAACTTCGTTGCGGACGGCTGAGCGATAGAGGCGCTGCTCCTCCAGGTCAAGTAGCTGGGCGAGCTGTGGTCGACGCAGCTGGTGATCAACTGCGGCTGAAATCATAGCGTCCAGCGCGGCATTCGGATCCCCCAGCGTCGCTGCGAAGCTAATTGCCGCCACGAGATTTTCGGCCGCAGCGGCGATCAGCGCCATCGTGATGCCATCTTTGCTCCCAAAGTATTGGTAGACCGAGCCGATGCTGGCCCCAGCCCTAGCCGCGATGGCGTTCGTGTTGTAGCCGTCGAAGCCTTTGGTTTCCAGAATGTGAGCCGCGGACTCGAGGATTGCTGCGACGGTACGCACTGAACGCTCCTGCGTCGGCAATTTTCGGGGCCTGAGTGGGTCCGGGCGCTTCGAAGTACGCATGGTAACGGGATGCGAGTAGAAAAAGTGAGTTAATGCTCATATTATATCTTACACAGTTCAACTTTGGAGATCACAATGAACCACCTAAAAATTCAACCCGCCATCGAGATCGTCCGCAACATTGGCAACCAACTCAAGTCGCGTTACGCCGCGCAAAAACCGATTGTCGACAGCGATGCGATGATGACGGCCTTTCGAGAGCTAGATGGAGGAGCCTCCGACCTACTTCGGCAGACGCTTGCTGCGAAGTATTCCGAGATTGCCTGGCTCGACGGAGAACTGCAAGGCGCCGGCATCTGGAGCCGTGCCGGGATCGGTCGCTTCTGGGTGTGCGACGCCATCGATGGCGCTGTGCAATTTCTGCGGTGCATCCCGCATTGGTGTGTGTCCTTGACACTGATCGAGGACGGCGCCGCGACGGCGACTATCATCTACGACGCGATGCAGGAAGAAATATTCCACGCGATCGCCGGCGCCGGTGCCTGGTGCAACGGGGATCGGCTGCGCGTCAATGACCGGCAGAGCCACCACGGAGCCCTGCTGGCGACGAGCCAGCCGCCGTTCATCAACGATGACGACTTCGTCGTAAGCGGATCGACATCTTCGCTCAAGGTTGCGCTAAGAAAGGCTGGCGCCGTTCGCAATTTCGGGCCGACATCGTTGCAGATCGCCTATGTGGCGAGCGGTCGTCTGGACGCGTTCTGGGAGTATGGTGAGGATACGTTTAACTGTCTCGGCGGTGCGCTTCTGGTAACCGAGGCCGGAGGAATAGTTACCGATGTATCCGGTCAGCCCTACGGCCCGGCATCGAACAGCATCATCGCCGCGCCGGCACCTGTTCATCGTTCGCTGAAAGCAGCCTTCGACGGCTCGCCGTAAGGTGGAACCGGGCAGCGCCAAGATCGCTGCGGGAAAGTTCAGCGCGTTGCGACCGCTGCCACCGGTTTAGCGCTCTTTAATTGGTTCGGTTGCATAAGGCGTAAGGTTCAGCGAAATGTCTTAAAACCCAGCATGGGTCGCGCGATGCGCTTGATGGCTCGGTGGTCCTGCTCGACGATGTTGTTGAGGTACTTGTTCTGGCGCATCTCGATGATTGCGCCGGAATCGGCCATCATTTCCCGGATGTGACGCAAGCTCAGCGGTACGCGGCATACCGCCGTACGCACACCAGCGCTAACGCCCGCCCTCCCGCGCTAAATATCTACGATATTGCGCAAGATAATCAGCTGTACTATCTTATCGCCCAAGGCGGAAAAGCAAAATGCCAAAACCAGCGGCTCGGGTAGTCCTCGCTTGTCGTAATCGCCGTCGACGTTAGCGGTAATGATGACGCTGCCGTAATGCTCTACAATCTTAACCACCGCCATCGTCATCCGGTCGCCGATGATCTCCCTGGCGGCCCATTCTGCAATGGCCGGCTTGCCCCAATAATCGCGCAGTTGGTCGTTCACGAGCGCATCGTCGGCGAAAGTGTCCAGCAGTTGATCGAGATCGAAACTGTTCATCGCGCGAATATAGGTCAGGATCACCGCCGGTAGCCTCAGCGTCGTTGCCGGCCCGATGTCCAGTGCCAGGATCTTCGATCCGCTCAAGGTCATTTTCCAATCCATCTGAAACGACCCGGCTTCGTCGTCGGCACCACCGGCAGCCACGCTGACGATCACGGTCACGACGCTGTTTGCTCCGTGCGTGGCCGCATTGACCGGCTGAACCAGCAACTTCCGGTCCGGGAAGAACGACGCCATCCATGCGCTTAGCGCATCGCCGCGGTATGCGTTGCCTTCATGCGTCAAGACGGCGCCGTCGGCCATCAAGGGTAGCATGCCGGCATACTTGCGCTCCACCAGCGCTACTAAAAACATCTCCATTGTTCGATCTATCTCCGGGAAAACCATATTTACTCCTGCAAAGCCATCATGTGCCGAGCCGCTGACTGCGGTCTCCTTTGGCGATCATCGCCGACCGGTGGCGTGCGGGCAAGTTAAGACTTGTGAAGCGCTGTGAAATCAACTCGATAGTGCTATTATGCAAAAGCAAAATATAGTGTGACTATTCAGCCGCTGGCG
>PKWO01000162.1 GCA_003132085.1 Oxalobacteraceae bacterium
CGCGGGGCGGTGGTGCCGGTGATGGATTTGTCGGCGCGCTTCGGCAAGGAGGCAACAGCGGTGACCAAGCGCACCTGCATCGTGATTGTCGAGATCGAAACCGCCGGCGGACAGCAAGTGATCGGGATGGTCGTCGATGCGGTCAATGCGGTGCTGGAGATAACTGCGTCGGAAATCGAGCCGGCACCGACATTCGGTGCAAAGATCCGCACTGATTTCATCGCCGGCATGGGCAAGGTCAACGGCAAGTTCGTCATTCTCTTGAACGTAGACAGCGTGTTGTCGATCGGCGAGATGGACGCGCCAGGCGATTTTACGGCAAACGCACCGGCCGCGCTTGTTGGCGCAATCGAGGTATGAGAGTTTGCCTTCGCTACGCGCAAGACGCCCTTCTCTCCCAAGCTGCTGGGTTGGGGAATCAAGTATTTGCCGGAACAGATGACCGCAATGAGCGTCAATAACATCACCGATCTAGAGTTTACCCATTTTCAGCGTTTTATCTTCGACGCTGCCGGCATCAGTCTGTCCTCGGCCAAAAAAGCGCTGGTTGGCGGACGCTTGGCCAAGCGATTGCAGCAATATCAACTGGCCAGTTACGGAGAGTATTTCCACCTGCTGACGAGCGGCAAAGCGCCGGCGGAAGTGCAGATCGCAGTCGATTTGCTGACGACCAATGAGACGTATTTCTTCCGCGAACCCAAGCATTTTGACCTATTGCAGGAATTGGCGTCTGCGCATAACAAGGCAGCGCAATCGCGCAATCAATCCTTTCGGGTATGGAGCGCAGCCAGCTCAACCGGCGAAGAAGCCTACAGCATCGCGATGGTGCTGGCGGATCGTTTGGCGGACAACAATTGGGATGTAACCGGCTCCGACATCAGTATGCGGGTGCTGCAACGGGCGCGCGCCGGCCACTATCCGGTGGAACGCACCACGCATATTTCGCCTGCGTATTTGAAGCGGTTTTGCCTGAAGGGAATCGATGTGCAGCAGGGCACGGTATTGATAGAGCGTAATTTGCGTAGCCGGGTACAATTCATGCAGGTCAATCTCAATATGGCACTGCCTCAACTCGGCACATTCGACGTGATTTTTCTACGCAATGTGATGATCTATTTCAATGGGGATACCAAACGGCAGGTGGTCGCACGCGTGCTGTCGCTGCTAAAACCGGGGGGCTATTTTTTTATCGGCCATTCGGAAAGCCTGAACGACATCACCGATGCCGTGCGTCCGCTGGCCCCCTCAATCTACCGGAAGGAGTAACCCGTGTGCCCCGCGAGCAACAGAATCGATATATTCGTGCAGCCGGGCGAATACTTCGTTGGGGACGAAAAATACAGAATCCGCACGTTGCTGGGGTCGTGCGTTTCGATTGTGCTTTGGCACCCGATCAAGCAGGTCGGCGCATTGTCGCACTTTCTTTTGTCCAGCCGCAGCGCGCAGTCTCCACCTGAACTGGACGCCCGCTATGGCGACGATGCGATGTGGTTGATGTTGCGCGACCTGAAGCGGCTGAATGTAACGACAACCGAATGCCACGGCAAGATTTTCGGCGGCGGAAACATGTTCCCGCAACAAGTTAGGTCCGGCACGGCCAATGTCGGCGAGCGTAACGGGGAAACCGGGCGCTCGTTGTTGCGCGCCCATGGAATCCGGATCGTTTCTGAAAGCTTGTTCGGTGTGGGCCATCGGCAAATTATATTTGATGTAAAAAGCGGCCATGTTTGGGCGCGCCAAGTTGAATTGATCGACGCCCATCAATCGGAATTGAGAAGAACCGCATGAACAGCATTAAAGTTTTGGTAGTTGACGATTCGGCCGTCGTACGGCAGGTGTTGACAGGTTTGCTTGACGCCGCCCCCGGCATCAAAGTCATCAACGCGGTTGCCGACCCGATTCTCGCCATGGAACGCATGAAACTCCAGTGGCCCGACGTGGTCGTGCTGGATGTCGAAATGCCGCGCATGGATGGCATTACGTTTCTCAGGAAGATCATGCAGGAGCGGCCGACACCGGTGGTTATATGCTCGACGTTGACGGAGAAAGGTGCGAAAACCACAATGGAAGCGCTCGCTGCCGGTGCGGTCGCCATTGTCACCAAGCCCAAACTTGGACTCAAACAATTTCTGCAGGATACGTCCGAGGACTTGATCACGGCGGTCAGAACAGCGGCGCATGCGAACGTCAAGCGGTTTGCAGCGCACAGCAATTCGGCGCCGGCGGCTTCCGTCAAACTCACCGCCGATGTTATCCTGTCTCCCGCCGAAAATCGCGCGATGGTGCAAACTACGGAACGGGTCGTTGCAATCGGTACCTCCACCGGCGGTACGCAAGCGCTCGAAGAGGTGCTCACTGCACTGCCCCGCGTGTCGCCAGGCATTGTCATCGTTCAACACATGCCGGAAAAATTCACCGCAGCGTTTGCCGCCAGACTCGACGGCTTGTGTCAAATTACCGTCCGGGAAGCCTGTAACAACGACCGCGTGATCCAGGGACGCGCACTGATCGCTCCCGGCGGCAAGCACATGTTATTGAGACGCAACGGTGCCCAATACTTCGTCGAAGTCGTCGATGGTCCGCTGGTGAATCGGCACCGCCCTTCCGTTGATGTGCTGTTCCGCTCGGTGGCGAAGTGCGCCGGCGCCAATGCGCTCGGTATCATCATGACAGGCATGGGCGACGACGGCGCTGCAGGCCTGCTGGAGATGCGCAATGCCGGTGCGCGCACCGTTGCGCAGGACGAAGAAAGTTGCGTGGTGTATGGCATGCCTAAGGAAGCTGTCAAACGCGGAGCGGTCGAGAGGACTGTGCCCTTGCATGCAATACCCAAGGAAATATTGCAGCAACTGTCCTCTTTCACCGGCCAATGAAAATACCTGGCGACCTTCTTCAAGAAAGAGAAATCCGGGTTGCGGGCGGAAATTGAATCGCCGGTTCAAGCATTCGGGGGTGACGCGGCACTTGCACTTGCCCAAAGCGCTGCCATAGATTAATGTGATACACGGGCCTATGAGGATGCCGGAAATGAATAATTGGACCAATCTTGTCGCGCTTGTCGTAGAAGATAGCGAAGTGCAGCGCGCGCACCTGGTGGACTTGGTGAAGTCCTTGAACTTCGGCACGGTGC
>PKWO01000228.1 GCA_003132085.1 Oxalobacteraceae bacterium
TCTGCGGCTTCGGCCGGCTCGGCCATTGGTTCGGTTGCGAATATTTCGGCGTCAAGCCTGATCTGATGACCTTTGCCAAGGGCGTTACCTCCGGCTACATTCCGCTTGGCGGCGTCATGGTGAGCGACAAGGTGGCGAACGTGCTGATTGAAAAGGGCGGCGACTTCAACCATGGATTCACCTACTCGGGGCATCCGGTGGCGTGCGCTGCAGCGCTGGAAAACATACGCATCCTGCGTACGGAAAAACTGGTGGAGCGCGTGCGCGAGGATACCGGCCCGTATCTGAAGCAGCAGTTTGAAAAGCTGGCCGAGCATCCGCTGGTCGGCATGGCCGAAACGATCGGCTTCACGGCCGCCCTCGTGCTGGTGAAGAAAAAAGGCGCGAAGGTGCACGACAGCGAGTTTTTCGCGCCCGAACTCGATGTCGGCATGGTGTGCCGCGACCACATGTTCGACAACGGCATGATCATGCGCGCAGTCGGCAACCGCATGATCATCGCTCCGCCCCTGATCATGGTGCGGGAACAAATCGACGAAATGATTGCGTTGATCAAAGTGTGCCTCAATGCTACGCTAAAGGATTTCCAGTCTCGCGGCTGGATGTGAGGCGCAGTTAAACTCTTGATGAGCGAGGACACGATAGTGGCGGCAACGGGANNGCAAAAGCGCGCGCGATTCGCCCTGAGAATGTTGGGTGCGCTGGCGCTTTCCATTCCTTTGCTCAGTTGCACGCGGTCGGCAGCGGACATGGAGAAAGACGAAAAAGTCCTCAATATCTACAACTGGTCCGACTACATAGGCGACACCACGATCCAGGATTTCGAAAAAGAAACCGGCATCAAGGTGCGTTACGACACCTTCGATGCGAACGAGACCTTGCACGCAAAGCTTCTTGCCAGGCAAACCGGATACGATATCGTCGTGCCATCGTCGAACTGGGCAAAAATCCAACTCGAAGGAGGATTGTTCAGGAAGCTCGATAAAAGCAAGATCGTCAATTTTCGGAATATCGACCCCTTTGTCCTGAAGAACCTTGCGGTTCTTGATCCCAACAACGACCACCTCGCTCCCTGGTTGTGGGGCATCACTACGGTCGGCATCAACGTCGATCGCGTCAAGGCGGCGCTCGGCACGCTGCCGATGCCGGACAATGCCTGGGATCTGCTGTTCAAACCGGAATACGCAAAGCGCCTCAAATCCTGCGGCGTATCGGTGCTCGATTCGGGCGACGAATTGTTCCCCGCCGCTCTGCGTTACCTGGGTCGGCCGCCCTACAGCAGGTTGCCGGCCGACTATCAGGACGCGGCGAAACTGCTCGCGGCGATTCGTCCGTCGATCACGCTGTTTTCCTCGTCCGGCTACATCAATGACCTGGCCGACGGCTCGCTTTGCCTAGCAGTCGGATTCAACGGCGACATCGGCATTGCCTCGCAACGCGCCAAGGAAGCGAAAAACGGCCAGCATATCGAAATCCTTCTGCCGAAAACCGGCGCAGTGCTGTTCTTCGACACCATGGCCATTCCCGCCGATGCCGAACATGTGGAAAACGCCTACAAATGGATCAACTTCATCTACCGTCCCGAAGTGCAGGCCGGCATCGTCAACAAGGTGTACTACGACAATCCGGTCAGGGCCGCAGACAAGTTCATCAACCCCGAGATAAGGGCCAATAAAGCGGTGTTTCTCGGGGGCGAGGTTCTCGGCCGGATGGTGCCGCCCGATTCGGTCACCACCGATATCCGGCGTCTGCGCACCCGCTTGTATACCGCGTTCAAGACCGGCCTTTAACTATGGCCGCGAAACAGAAAAACAGACAAACAGACAATCAGACAAGGGAGAATGGCGCACCATGCAACCGTCAGGCACTGCAGGAGAAAAGGGTATGAATGACGCGCAATATTTGCGCATCCACCGCCTGACCAAGAACTTCGACGAGGTGGCGGCAGTTGACGACGTCACTGTCGATATCCGGAAAGGCGAGATTTTTGCGCTGCTCGGTTCCTCGGGATGCGGCAAATCGACGCTATTGCGCATGCTGGCCGGCTTCGAAACACCGAGTTCCGGCAGCATCCGTCTGGGCGGTGTGGAAATTTCGACGATGCCGCCCTACGAACGCCCGATCAACATGATGTTTCAATCGTATGCGCTGTTCCCGCACATGACTGTGTGGGAAAACATCGCCTTCGGCCTCAAGCGGCAGAAACTCGACAAGCAGAAAGTCGCCGATCAAGTCGAGCAAATGCTGACGCTGGTCCAACTCAAACAGTATGCCAAGCGCAAGCCCCACCAATTGTCGGGCGGCCAACAGCAACGGGTCGCCCTGGCGCGCAGCCTTGCGCTTGAACCGCGCTTGCTGTTGCTGGACGAGCCGCTGAGCAATCTCGACGCGAAGCTGCGGGTGAAGGTGCGCGAGGACATCCGTGCGATTCAGCAACGGCTCGGCATCACCACCGTGATCGTCACGCACGACCAGGACGAGNNTGCTGGACGAGCCGCTGGGCGCCCTCGACCGAAAATTACGCGAACAAACCCAGTTCGAACTTAAAAACATTATCAAGAAGGTCGGCGTCACCTGTGTTGTGGTCACGCACGATCAGGAAGAAGCGATGACGATGGCTGACCGCATTGCCATCATGAGCGGAGGAGGCTTCAAGCAGGTCGGCTCGCCGCAAGACATCTATGAGACGCCCAATTGCCGTTTTGTCGCGGATTTCATCGGCAATGCCAACCTGTTCCAAGGCACGCTAGCCGAAGACGAGGCCGATCACTGCATCATCGATACGCCGCACGGAAAGCTGTACGTCGGTCACGGCATCAGCGGCTCGCTCGGCATGGCGCTATGCNNTTTTGTTGCAGCGGGATGCGCCCACCGACCGGCGCTACAACTGCGTGCAAGGCAAGATCGAAGAAAGCGCCTATTTTGGCGCGGCCTCCCGTTACCGCGTCATCCTCGATAGCGGCCTAAAGTTGCAGGTAACCGTTCCCAGCACGGAGCGGCATAGCGACATGCTCGAGCGCGGCGCATCGGTCTACGCGATATGGCGCGACTCTTCACTCATGGTATTGACCCAATGATGAAGCTGATCGGAATTCTGTCGCGCTCGTCCGCTCTCAGAGGCGGCTGGGGGAAGAGAAGCGTGATCGGCATTCCCTATCTCTTCCTGATCTTGTTTTTCTCGCTGCCGTTTCTCATCGTATTGAAACTAAGCATTTCCGACACCGAAGGAATTCGTTTCAAGGATCTTTTCGATTACATCGACGGCGTCGCCATTCTGCGCGTCCGTGTTTCCAATTACTTGTTCCTGATGACGGACTCGCTCTATGTCTATACCTATTGGTATTCGATCAAACTGGCGACGCTCAATACGTTAATTTGCCTGGTCATCGGCTATCCATTCGCCTACTTCATGGCACGCGCGCCCGCCACTTGGCGGCCAACGCTGTTGATGCTCGTCACACTGCCTTTCTGGACTTCCTATCTTTTGCGCGTATACGCGTGGAAAGGGCTGCTCGACGACAACGGCGTGATCAATAATTTCCTGATCTGGGCGCACGTCATCGACTCCCCGATCAAGATGATGTACACCTCGTTCTCGATGATGGTGGGCCTGGTCTATACCTACCTGCCATTCATGATCCTGCCCTTGTACTCGACGCTGGTCAAAATGAATCTGACACTGCTTGAGGCGGCTTCCGACCTCGGCGCGCGGCCATTGACCACGTTCTGGCTCATCACGGTGCCGCTCTCCAAGGCCGGCATAATCGCCGGCTCCATGCTGGTGTTCATTCCTAGTCTGGGCGAATACGTGATCCCCGAATTATTGGGCGGGCCGGAAACGCAGATGATAGGCCGCACGTTGTGGAACGAGTTTTTCAGCAACAATGACTGGACCATGGCCTCCGCCGTCGCCGTGTCGATGGTGGTTCTGATTCTCATCCCGCTGGCCGTGTTCAACAAATATCAAGCCGATAGCGTCAATAAGGAAGGGGCCTGAGCATGCGTAACCGATTCGGTTTAGCGTGGCTGGTCGGCGGCTACCTGTTCCTCTACCTGCCGATATTGACGCTGATAGTGTTCTCGTTTAACGAATCCAAGCTGGCCAGCCTGTGGACTCACTTCTCGTTGAAATGGTATGCCGCGATTCTGGATGACACTGAAATTATCGACGGCTTCCTGGTGTCTGCCAAGATCGCGTTCATGTCGGCCAGCGCCTCTGTCGTGCTCGGTACGCTAGCCGCATTCGTGATGGTGCGCTACAAAAACTTTCGCGGCCGCGCACTATTCATCGCCCACATCAACGCGCCCTTGGTAGTGCCGGAAGTGATTACCGGATTATCGCTGCTGCTGTTCTTTGTTTCGTGCGACCAGTTCTTCGGGCGGCGCGGGCTGTTGACGATCTGGATCGGACATACCTCGATTTGCACCTCGTATGCGGCGGTGGTGATTCAATCCCGCCTGGTCAACATGGACAAATCGCTGGAGGAGGCGGCAATGGATCTGGGCTGCAAGCCGTTCCAGGTATTCTACCTCGTGACCTTGCCGCTGATTGCGCAATCTTTGGTCTCGGCGTGGCTGCTGACATTTACGATTTCGCTCGACGACGTGGTGACCAGCGCCTTCCTATCCGGCCCCGGCACGACCACCTTGCCATTGGTGTTGTTCTCGCGCGCCCGGCTTGGGCTCAATCCTTCCGTCAATGTCGTTGCCACCATTACTGTCGTGGTCGTCGGATTAGGGGTGTTGCTAGGCAGCCTGTGGCTGGCACGCCAGGAGCGCCGCCGCGTCGAAGAGCAAGCTGCAGCTTACCGCAGCTTACCGTAGCTAATAGCATGAAATCGCAGCGGATGCGGCAACTGCCAATTGAGCAAAATAAGGAGCGCGTTAACTATATTGCGCTATCAGGTAATTGACATAGGAATGGAGAACTGACATGACGACTACGCTTTGGCACGACCGCGCTCAAACCCTGGCAATCGACGGCCGCGCGCTGATCAACGGAGAGCGCGTCTGGGCGAAGTCCGGCGCTACCTTTGACGACATCTCACCAATCGATGGCCGCAAGCTGGGCGCCGTCGCGCGCTGCGACAC
>PKWO01000296.1 GCA_003132085.1 Oxalobacteraceae bacterium
GGCCGAAGCTTGCTGGCACACAGCCCGTCAGTATGTGCTTGATCGCCACCAATTCGGGCGACCGCTGGCGGCCAATCAACTCGTGCAAAAAAAATTGGCCGATATGCAAACCGAAATCACCATGGGATTGCAAGGCTGCTTGCGTTTGGGGCGAATGAAGGACGAAGGAACGGCGGCGGCAGAAATCACGTCGATGATGAAGCGTAATTCTTGCGGAAAATCGCTGGAGATTGCACGCGTGGCGCGCGATATGCTGGGCGGCAACGGCATCTCGGACGAGTTTGGCGTGATCCGCCATATGGTTAATCTGGAGGTAGTCAATACTTACGAAGGCACGCATGATATCCATGCGTTGATTCTGGGGCGGGCGCAAACGGGCATTCAGGCGTTTCAGTAAATATTGCCGTTCAAGCAAAAGCCCCGCGTACTGTTATGCAGTACGCGGGGCTTTTTCCGACTGATCGCTTAGAAGCGGTAGCCGATCGACACGGCGGATACGATTGGGTTCAGCGGCGCCTTAGACGTTTGCCCGGTTGACAGGTGCACCGTAGTGCTGATGTAAGTCTTGCCGGCCATCACTTCGGCAAACCACTTGCCATTGAATGCGTAGGTCAACCCGATTTCAGGTGTCACGCCCCACGCATTGTCGACCGTAAACGTGGTTGGCGGCCCTCCTGGATTGGATATTGCGGTCAGCGTGCCGGAACCTTTCTCATCGCGGAATATCGCATAGGTAACACCTACTCCCACGAACGGGCGAAATGCCGAGCTTGCTTCCAGAAAGCGATATTGCCCGAATAATGTGGGGGGCAACTGCTTCAGCGAACCGAGATTATCTGCGCCTTGCAGCGAACCGGCGCCCGACAACTTGTGCGTGTAAGGCGTGCCGAGCCCGAATTCGGCAGCAATATGATCGGTGAACATGTAGGTGAAGTTCACGATCGGTTGCGCATCGCTGCTTACCTTGGTTGTGCTGTTGACGATACTCGGCGCAATCAACGGGTCGCTGGTTCCTTGTGGGGCAATATTGTTATAACCCAACGCAACCGCCCAACTGCCTGCGGTCTGGGCCAAGGCGGATGCGCTTGCGCTTAATAACGCCACGGCGATCGCCAGGGTTTTCAGTGCTGCCATGGATCGCGTATTTGTGTACTTCATATTGTTTCTCATATATGTCTCCAATCCCTTTTTGTAAGGAGCGGCCTCATCCTAGGCATCATATTGCTCGTCGGATGAGAGCCGCCAGTCCACTCTCAATGATTACAGCCAGCTTCGCCGCGCCATCTGGGTAGCGACATATTTGGCCAGCAATGAATAGCCATAAGGCGTTGGGTGAATCGAATCGGCGTATAAATAGTGGGAAACGTCACCGGCGATCACATTCGCAGTGGTGCATGTGAGGGACGACTGCAGCGGATTTACCGCGGCAGCTAGATTACAGGCCGGTGTCGTAGCGTTGGTTATGCCATATTGACTTGGATCCAAGTTATTCAAATGGCTTTGGGTGTTGGCGTCCACCAACAAAACATTGGGGCTGGCGGACAAGCCGGACTGCAATTGCGAATTAAACGTCGACACCATGGTATTGACCAAACTCAACGTCGACGCGCTGAATGAATTGCCCTGAGGAGTCGTGCCAATATCGGGTACGTTTATCACCGTCACATACTTCGCGCCGTTGCCGACGATCAGGGTATTCACATATCCAGCCAATTGGGCGCCGGCCAGACCCAGCGCCTGCACCGCCGCCGGCGCACCGGTGTTGTTGACGTACGCATTTGCCGCTGCCGCACCGGCTGTGGCGCCGACCGTCGGCGTCAGTTCAGTAACGGCTTGCGCCACGCAATTGCTGGCTTGAGCATCGGTCGGCGTGCAAAGGCCGGCCGCGATGTCCGACGCTACTTTCGCGGGTACTGCCGCCGTAACCGCAGCGGTTGCCGCTACGGTCCCTGCCGCAGTTGCATTTACGTTCAACGTAGCCAATTGAACAAACACGTCATTGGCGCCAGCCAGCACAAAAACGATTTCCGTACCGCTGAATTTACCGCCGACAGCCGCCAAATGGTTCTGGATTTGCGTGACGACAGGAACCGTCAATGCACCGAGAACCGTGGATCCTCCCAGCGATGCGGCAAGCGACGCATTGCTCGGGCCAAAGGGCAGCGTAACGCGCGCCCCGCCCTGCCCGTAACCAAAACAACCTGCATGATTAACTACCGGTATTGCGAATCCTTGCGACGCCAAGCCGTTCAAGCCTGTTTGCGCCGGGCAAGGTGCCGGCAAACCCAGCGTTGAGGCCATCAATTCGGTCCAGTTCTGGGCCGACGGCGTCAGCGAATTGACTGTAAATTTCCCGCCATGCAAAGTCGCAACGGTACCGACCGCATAGGTACCGACGTCGCTCAAACTATCGCCGAACGACACCTGAGAAGTGAATTGGATTTTTGTGCTTTGGTTGCCGCCGGTGCTACCGCCGCCGCAACCGGCGAGGATAGCGGCCGAAAGCAAGGCAACCGCAAATTTGTATTGACGCATTTTGTCTCCTATAGGATGTTGTTTGCCGAGAAAAAAGAACAACCGTTCTATTTATCAAGTTTCAGTATGTCATTGTTCTTAAAACTTGTACAGCCGTTATCCGCCGCGCGAATCGCTTTAAAGATTATCTAGTATCCTTGAAGAATGGTAAGCCGCACGACGCAATCGATCGTTTATGCCTTGCCATTGATCGGTTTCGGGCGGTGCCTCAATCAAAATGATATCGGCGCCGGCCAAATCCATTGCCCGCAGCGCCGCATACAAATCGTGCGCATACCCGTCTGGAAAGGACGGTAATATGCGATGGTCGATCGTACCTCCAAACGGCGTGGATGCGCGTTGTATAAGCGCAACACGCCGGCCGGCCGCAGCCAATTTTTGCAATGTCAGCGGCAATTGCTGAAGATCGACCAAGGCCACCGGCGTACGCGGCGCATAGTGCGAATCGAGCGCACCCGAAACACGCGGCGCCGTCGCATCCGGGGCGTGCGGCCACACGCCGAGTACCTCCGCGATCTGGTCGGCGCCGATCTGCCCCGGACGCAACAAAGCAACGCGGTCACGCGATAAATCGATAATCGTCGATTCGATCCCGACCTCGCTTTGTCCACCGTCCAGCACGCAGGTTATTTCAGTGCCGAATTCATCCCTCACATGCTGTGCTGTGGTCGGGCTGACATGACCGAACTTGTTGGCGGATGGAGCAGCAATACCGCCTTTACCACCCTTGAATGCCCGCAGCAATGCCTGCGCAACCGGATGGGACGGACACCGCAGACCGATGGAATCCTGACCGCCGGACACCGCGCTTGGAATATGTTCCGCGCGTTTCAAAATCAAGGTCAGCGGGCCGGGCCAAAAGGCATCGATCAATTTGCGTGCTTCCTGCGGAATCGCGGCGGCCCAGTAGCCGATGTCAGCCTCCGGCGCCAGATGCACAATCAGCGGATGGCTGGAAGGCCGGCCCTTAGCCGCGTAGATGGCGGCAACCGCTTGCGGATTCTCAGCGTCGGCGCCGAGTCCGTAAACCGTCTCGGTCGGAAAAGCAACCAAGCCGCCCGATTCAAGAATCAAGGCGGCTTGTTGGATGGCAGCAGACGAAGCAGTCATATTGAGGACACCAACTTACCGGTGGATCGCTCGCGGTTCAACCGGCATTAAGAGGTCAGCAAACAGAAGTCAGCAAACGCAAGGCCTCGGCATATTTCTCGCCGGTTTGTTGCGCCACTTCGGGCGGCAGGTGCGGCGCAGGCGCCTTTTTGTTCCACGCCTGCGTCTCCAGCCAATCGCGGACAAACTGTTTATCGAAAGATGGCGGCGATATGCCGACCCGATAACTGGCGGCGGGCCAAAAACGCGACGAGTCGGGCGTCAGGATTTCGTCGATCAAATGTACCGTGCCGTTTGCATCCAGGCCAAATTCAAATTTAGTGTCGGCGATTATGATGCCCTTGGTAGCCGCGAATTCCGCCGCTTGCGTGTACAGATCAATGGCTGCATCGCGCACTTGACGAGCCACATCGACTCCGACAATCCGTTCCGCTTCCTCGTAGGAGATATTTTCGTCATGCTGTCCCATCGGCGCCTTGGTCGACGGTGTGAAAATAGTGTGCGGCAGCTTTTGCGCTTCCTGCAATCCGGCCGGCAGTTCGATCCCGCAGACCGCGCCGGTCTTCTGATAATCCTTCCAGCCGGAACCGATCAGATAACCGCGCACGATCGCCTCAATGGCGAGCGGTTTGAATTTTTTTACAACGATGGCGCGGCCCTCAACCTGTTCGCGCTCTTCAGGCGCAACCACTGAAACCGGATCGATGCCGGTTTCATGATTCGGCATCAGGTGACCGAAT
>PKWO01000092.1 GCA_003132085.1 Oxalobacteraceae bacterium
CCGGCAAGCCCGCCGACTACGACACGGATGAGCCGCGCCGGGTCGCCGACTCGGTGCTCAGCATGCGACTGCGCTACGCGACCGTCACGGGCGTGGCCCGCGACGACCTGCCCGACGAGGGCGCGTGGCTTCACGCCGAAACCGTGCGCCGCATCCATGCCGTCGGCTCAGGCACATCGAATCTTGCCCCCACCACCGACTTCTCCGGCAACCCCCGCCCCGGCTCCAAAGGCTACGACCGCGGCGCATATCAGCAGCAGTAGCGCCGCGCTCGGATACGTATAGACGCCGATTAACTGACCGTAGATCGTCGAACATACAAACGCAGTGAGCGGCCAGCCGCCCCAGCGCATCCAGCGCGGGATCGAGCGGGCCAAGCCGTGCCGGCTGGCGAATTCGGTCAAGGCTCCTTCAGGACAAAATACCCCGCACCAAACGCGACCGAGCAGCATGGTACTCAGCATCACGAAAGGCCACCATATACCCCAAAAAAGGAATTGGGTGAACAAGCGCAGATTGTTGTAACGGTGAGCATCTTCCGGTGGAAGCGGCATGAAGGCCGGAATTATCAGCAACGAAAAATAGAAAAAGACCACGATCCATTGCAGCGCCAGAATCGTTCCTCGGCGGCGCCGCATGGCGCTGCCGATTTTGGCGAGCAAGGGCGCGCTGCCGCTGTTTGGTCCAACGGCATGATCTGCCTTCATCGACATCTGTCGACTTGATTTGCAACGGGAAAATTTGTGCGCATATGACGGAGTGTGGCTAAATGCAGTCAGGCATGAATTATATCGAAATGGCGCAGGCGCGCTATGCCATCGCCGATTTTCGAAACATAAAATGGCAAAGCGGGTGGTGCAATGTCTGGCGATGGACGTATTATTCGACGTGACACTGCCGCCGGTCGGCAAGCGAATTTGATGTATGTCAAATAGTTGCCAACTACTCGCCGGGCACCGCATCGGTATATGGACAGTCATGTTGTTAGCGAGTAACCTCACGATGACGCCTGATTCAGCCAAAAATTTCTTGTCCGGCATCCAACTCGTGTATAGGGATCGTGAAGTTCAGCTCGTGAGAGCGGGCTGCAACGGCATGTCATTTGCCGACCGGCCCTATGAGTTGGAAGGATATATCCGGTCAATTTTTGGACGGGGAACACACGTTCGTCCATACTCAGTAGTTTTACATTAACGAGACCGAATCGAGTCGAGAAAATGTCGGCACATGGACCACCACAACTTATCAAGAAGGAAATGTTATGTTGCATATAACAATCAAGTTGCGCCTGATCGCAACCATGGCATTCATGGGGTTGATGCTGGTTGTCGGCGGCGCGATGGGTGTCTTTGGCGTGCAGTCGAGCAATAACGTTATTCAAGAAATATTTACGCATCAGCTCCCCTCTACGGTTGCCATAGACCAGACCCAGATCATGTTGCTGATGGCGAGAGCGGAAATTGCCGGTGTTATCGCACACCCTGAGGCGGCAGGGGCGGCAGATGCGATCAAACGTTCAGAAAATTTTATCGCCAAATCGGGCGAAGCATGGAATAAGTACCTCCATCTTTCCAAGGAGGGCGAAGAGAAGAAATTATCTGATGCGACGGATGCCGCTCGTACCTCATTGATTAACGAATCGTTCAATCCCATCGCGGCTGCGCTGCAAGCAGGCAACAGGGACGCGGCAGGCCGGATCAACAACGAACTCGCACCGAAATTACTTGCCACCTATGGTGAAAAGATAGATGAGCTCACCACTTTCCAAGTGAAGGCGGCGGAAGATCAATACAAAGCCAGCCAATATGCGTTTACTGTTTTCCGTTGGGTCGACATATTAGGTGTGTTGGGTTCGTTGATTGCAGTATCCATTTCTGCATTTTTTCTCTTGCGTGCCATTTCCCATCCGTTGAAAACAATGCTTGATCAGTTTGAGGCGATCGGTAATGGTGATCTGAGGAATCAAATCAAACCCGAGTCCCATGATGAAATGGGGCAGTTGTTATCAGGCCTGGAAAATATGCGCCAGAGTTTGGTGCAGACTGTGACGATGGTACGCCAGGGAAGTTCTTCCATCGCGCTGTCGTCGAAAGACATGGCGACCGGCAATATGGATTTGTCCGGACGTACGGAGCAACAGGCGGCCAGTCTGGAGGAAACCGCTTCCTCGATGGAAGAGTTGACATCGACCGTCCAGCAAAATGCGGACAATGCGCGTCAAGCCAATAGCCTGGCGCTGACGGCTTCTGAAGTGGCAAGAAAGGGCGGTCAGGTTGTGGGGGATGTGGTTAATACCATGTCGTCCATCAAAGACAGTTCACGGAAAATCGTCGACATTATTGGGGTGATTGACGGCATCGCCTTTCAAACCAATATTCTTGCCCTGAATGCGGCGGTCGAAGCGGCGCGGGCAGGAGAACAAGGGCGTTCTTTCGCGGTGGTCGCGACTGAAGTCCGAAATCTGGCGCAACGTTCAGCCAATGCTGCCAAAGAAATCAAGGAACTGATTGGCGACTCGGTGGACAAGGTTGATGCCGGTGCGCGTCTGGTCGATGATGCAGTCAGAACGATGGGTGAAATTGTGGTGTCGATCAAGGGCGTGGCTGACATCATGGCGGAAATCACGGCCGCCAGCGCCGA
>PKWO01000231.1 GCA_003132085.1 Oxalobacteraceae bacterium
GCGATCAACGGCTTGCGCAGCGACATGCGGGTCGGTCCCATCGGCCCCAAGCCTCCGCCATCGGCGGTCAATTCATTGCGTCTATCGGGGTCAGCCACGGCTTGCAAATCAGCCCCGGCGCAAAACACCGGACCCGCGCCGCACAACACCGCAACACGCAGCGCGGGATCGCTTTCAAAGCGGGTAAACGCCAACCGCAACGCGTCCGCCATCGGGCGATCAACCGCATTGCGCTTGTCGGGACGGTTCATCATGATCGTGCAGACCGGCCCATCGACCTGGAACTCGACCAGTTGTTCGCCCATTTAATTTCCCGGTTTTCGCATGAGTGGGATTGCCAGCGTAAGCCAGAGGGCAGAAATACGCAACCGTTTGGGCATGGATGGGCATGCAACTGCGCCCCGGACGCTGGTTAGGGATGCCCACTATGCGCGGCGCCTGGGGATCGTCCGGAAAAGGCGTCGCGGCAGTCAAACATCCTGCCAGGTCGGTAGAATTTTAGCGGACCGTAATTTAGCGGACCGTAATATTGTCGTGACTTGCGCATGACCTGTTGAGCGCCCGAATTATTTTTTTATTTTCGATTCGGTTTTTGCGGGCAACCGGCAAATCCTTGATATTCTAGCGTCAATCGTCAGCGTCCGACGTTACTCTCTCTGCTATTTGACCATGAAACCCGTTGCGCCCGGCACCATCATCTTCCATCGCTATCGCGGCTATGGCGTAGTAACGACAGTCAATTTGTTGACCGGATGGATCTCTGCGCGCTTCGGCAGCGAGGCGCGCACGCTGGACTTGAATTTGTCGTCGGACGAAGTGCAACACGCGGATGGCGAACCTATCCTGTTCCGGCGCTCGCCGCCGGATCGCATGCCGCATGCCCGGCTGATGGAAATGGTGCGCGAATTGCATCGTGCCGGCTATCAAAAACTTTACCTGTATAGCTGGCCGAAGCCGTCCGGCCTGCATTGGCGTTGGCACCTATTTACCGGACAGCGCAACTGGATGCAGCGACCATGGCGGGAAGGCTGGTACGGGTCCGGCGCCGATTACAATGTTAATCCGGTCATCGGCTGGGGCGACGCACCGACTGCAACGCCTGCCGAACTTGCCAGTTGCCTGGCGCAATTCGACCCGCACGGCCTGGCCCATGCGCTGGGGCGCGACGAGGACCACACCGATTGGTTCGCTGCCGCCTGCGAGAATCTGCTTCCCCACTATGCGTTCAGCCTCAGTTGGGATCGGCGCGACGGTCCGCAGCCGGCCAGCGTCCCGGTCATTCCGGTGCGGCGCGGGGTGCCGGACTACGTCGGGCCGCCGCTGCCGTGGCCGCCCGGATGGAGCCGCATGTGGAGCGCCGGCGCAATGCGCGCCAGTGGCGACGTCGGCACTGCGGTGGAATCCCTGAAGTAGTTCGCTGGCCGCACCGCGCAACGGTGCGCAATATGAAAATGAAAATGAAAAGGAATCGATTCGATGCGCAGTTACCTGTCCGACAAAATCCTGCCTGGCGTCATGGCGGCAGTGACCTGCATGCAGGCATTTTCAGCGATGGCGGCAGAACCGGCAATCGGCGCGCGCCAACCGCAGATCGAAAAGATCGCGGCAGACATTTCGGCGCAACGCATAGAGGCGCTGGTCCGCAAATTGGTGAGTTTTCAAACCCGTCACACGATGTCGGAGACCGAATCGGATACGCGCGGTATCGGCGCGGCGCGGCGCTGGATCAAGAGCGAACTGGAGCGCTGCGGTGCGCAGGCCGGGGGCCGCCTGCAGGTGAGCCTGGACAGCTATACCGAAGCGCCCGGCCCGCGCATTTCGCACCCGACCGAGATTGTGAATGTGGTCGCGACGCTGAAAGGAACCCAGGTTGAAGCGAGCGATCGCCTCTATGTCGTTAGCGGTCACTACGACTCGCGCGCGTCGGAAATACTCGACGCGACATCCGTGGCGCCCGGCGCCGACGACGATGCGTCAGGAACCGCCGCAGTGATGGAAATGGCCTGCGTGATGGCGCGCTACCAATTTGATGCGACGCTGGTGTTCGTTGCCGTGGCTGGCGAAGAGCAGGGCCTGTTTGGCGCGACCCACTGGGCGGAACAGGCGAAGCAAAAGAATTTGAACGTCGCGGGCATGTTTACCAATGACATTATCGGCAGTTCGCACGCGGAAGATGGGCGCATCGATCGCCGGCAAGTGCGCCTGTTTGCGGAGGGGATTTCAAGCGCGAAGGAGGTGGCGGAGCGCCAGCGCAGCTTGCTTGCCACCGGCGGCGAGAACGATTCGCCGTCGCGCCAATTGGCCCGTTATGTGAAAGAAGCCGGGGAGCGCTACGTACCGGATTTCACGGTCCATATCGTCCAGCGGCGCGATCGCTATCTGCGCGGCGGTGACCACATCCCGTTCCTGGAGCGCGGTTATCCGGCGCTGCGTTTCACGGAACCGAATGAGGATTTCAATCACCAGCACCAGGACGTCCGCGTGGAAGGCGGCGTGCAATACGGTGATTTGACGGAGTTTGTCGACTTCGACTACACCTCGCAGGTGGCGCGCATCAATGCGGTGGCACTGGCCTCTCTGGCTTTGGCGCCGGCAGCGCCGCAACAGGGGGAAGTGCTGACAGCGCAACTCGAAAACGATACGCGTCTGCGCTGGCAGGCAAACCGCGAGCCGGATCTCGCCGGCTATCGGATCGTCTGGCGCGATACCACCGCCGCGCAATGGCAGGGCAGCGTGTATGTCGGCAAAGTCACCCAGTTCACGGTGAAAGGCTTATCCAAGGATAATTTTTTCTTCGGCGTGCAAGCGGTCGACAACGATGGAAACGTCAGCGTCGCCACCTATCCGTTGCCGGCCAGATCTTAAGTTCGTCGGCAACCATTAATCGCCGGGCGACTTCGTCGCCGGCCGCAGCGCCTCGGGATTCAACAAACCGCTCGGCCGGCCGTCGGCGAAATTGACTACGTTTTCAAACGCAGCGCGAAAGTAAAGTTCGTAACTGTTCTTTTCCACATAGCCGAGATGCGGCGTTGCCAACACATTATCCATCCGCAATAGCGGCGAATCCACTGCCAACGGCTCGTTCTCGTATACGTCCAACGCCGCGAAACCGGGCCGCCCCTGCCCCTGTGCCAGCGCGACTTCTAGCGCACCGCCGGCAACCAGTTCGGCGCGGCTGGTATTGACAAACAATGCATCCGCTTTCATGCGGGCCAGATCGATTGCCGTCACAATGCCCTGGGTAGCGTCATTTAGACGCAAATGCAGGGAGATAACGTCTGATTCGCTAAAGAAAGCTTCTTTCGATGACGCTGACCGATAGCCGTCATGCTCGGCCATAGCGCGGCTGGGGTCGCGCCCCCACACCACTACCCGCATGCCAAATGCGTTACCGTAACCGGCTACCAACCGGCCTACCTTGCCATAACCCCAGACTCCCAGCGTCTTGCCTTTCAATACGCGGCCCAAGCCGTTATGAGCCGGCGTCGACGCTGCAATTTGCCACATGCCGCCCTTCAGATTGGC
>PKWO01000049.1 GCA_003132085.1 Oxalobacteraceae bacterium
GTCGTATTCGCTTTGCAGATTCAGCCAGTACCGTGCATCCATATTGAAGAAAATCGCCAGTCGCAAGGCCGTATCGGCGCTAATCGGTCGATTGCCATTAACGATGTCGCTGATGCGACTCGGAGGTACGTCGATATCCGCAGCCAGCTTTTGCGCAGTGATGCCAAGCGGCTTCATAAACTCTTCAAGAAGAATTTCGCCAGGGTGAATTTCGTCAAGTAATTTTGCCATTTTGATACCTATCTTTAATGATAATCCGCGATCTCAACATCATGCGGCCCATCGGGCTTCCATTTGAAACATACCCGCCACTGGTCGTTGATTCGAATGCTGTGCTGGCCCTTCCGATCGCCTTTCAAAGTCTCCAACTGGTTGCCGGGTGGAATGCGCAAGTCACGTATTACTGTGGCAGCTTGCAATTGCAGCAATTTGCGTCGCGCAACCCTCTCAATATTCTTGAATCGCCGAACTGCCTGGCTATTAAAGAGCGCCTCGGTTTCGGCGCACGCGAATGATCTGATCATCGTTAATGCCTATTCCTTAAATCGGATTCTATAAAATAGATTCTACCATATTCCATACGTCAAATTACGACCGAATACATCTCCCGAAGCTTTCGCGGGTCAACCTCAAGGTACTGACGAGAGCACTCGATGCTGTCGTGACCCAAGAGCTGGGCCACCGTTTCAAAATCAGTGCCGTTGACCAATAAATTACTTGCCACACCCTGCGCACGCGCTTTGATTCGGCGCGAGACGATGCGGCAAAAGCCGCTGAGTCCGAGCTAGCAAAACGAAACAGGCAGTTCCAATTTCGAGATATACGTCCGAAAGCGGCCAGCGAAATTGACAACCTTGGCGACGCAAGTAAACTACTCGGCCACACCGACAAACAGATAACCGACACAGTTTATCGACGCGTCGGCGAATCGATAAAGCCGACGAAATAGTGAGGGGTTGCGGAAATGATTGCGGAAGCTGCGGAAATGATTGCGGAAGTTGCGGAAATGACTGCGCAAAATGTTAGTGACCACTTCCTTGTAAAGCCTTACTGGTGCCCGAGGCCGGACTTGAACCGGCACGCCCCTTTTCAGGTAAGCGGCGGATTTTAAGTCGGCTTCTTCGACCTGCTATAGACCTGCATTGTCCGGCATTTCAAGCACTTAGCGAATTCTTCCCCGCTTTGCACGTGCATTATCCCGCTATGCTGTTGACAGTTGGTTGACACATCAGGAATGTGCGGCACGATATGCCGCTTCAAGCGCACGCATCAGCGACGGATGCAGTACGCCAAGTCGAGGCTCCTGCGTAAGCGATCCATGAGGAACCGAAAACCATTGCGTTGAAAACGGCAGTTCGACCGTTTGTGTCAAATTGAACTTGGTGTCGTAACTGAGCCCAGCAGTTTTGTAAGCGATGGAATTTTGCGCCTGGTAAATGCCAAATCCGCCGCGATGCAGAGATCTTGTTTTTTGACTTGTCCCATATGCAACTTCCACGACAAATTCCGGCGCATCGTCATCAAAAACGGTGACGATCAAAGCCGGACGTGGTTTGGGATGCGGAATGATATTGTCTGGAAAATGACACCAGACAATATCACCGGCGGCAGGCTCCGGCCACCAGTACGCCACTTAGGCTGATTCCATATCAACAAGGCTTGAGCGCACGGAGCGCCCCTTTTTCTGTGGCGCAGCTTTTCTAATTTGGTGCATCTGTTTGATAGTTAAAGCACCATCATCCTGCTCATATTGCGGCAAGATTTTCACGGCCAGCTCGTGCAGCGCGTAATGAATCGCCTGCGTTTCATCGACACCCAGCCGTTCGGCCAAACGCTTGGCAGTATCACGGGTGACGCCCGTTGCGCTATCTGCTGCACGATAACGAAAAGCAATTTGATTGTTCGGTGATGCGGCCATGATTTACCCTCATCGTTAAGATATCTTAAAGATATCAAAAAGCTTAGCGCCCGTCAAGAACTTTTCAGGCGACAGATCAAGGTAGTCAGGCAAGCGGCTGTCACTCATACGGCGGCATCATCCTCACGCTGCAAAAGGTACTTGGACACTCAACGCTTCAAATGACAATGCGATACGCACCCGGTTGATACAGCCGCTAACTCAATTCAAAGCGCGGCGTTGGCAGCTTTACCAGCAGCCACGACTTCACAAGTAAAGAAGGACGTGGACAACTTTGTGCAGAGTGTATTGCCCGCATCTAACAATCAGTATTGGCGTGCCAGATTTGGACTTTGAAGTTTGACATATTAGGTGTCCCTGATTCCTATTTAGATTCACTGATTGAGACAGTTACACGTTCGAAAAGCATGGTAACCAGATGTTTTGATTGTTCCTTGGATAGCGGTACTTGGTGGCGCATTCGGCAACACTTGGTCAGATGCGGGTGGAGAATTCGCCTTGGTCATAATTTCCTATGGGGGGCTTCGAACATGCGAATGTGAACGGTTTCATTAGCTTTGCACGCCGGACAGGTGATATTTGCGCCGCCTACGACGTTTTTCAATCCACTCGCCTGAGTGGTAATCCACGAATGGCCGCAAGCACCCCCCACCTCTGCGCCTCAAGCCGCCACCGGGTGATGGAAGACACGAATGCGCGGCGTGATCTTGTCCGTTAAGGTACGCGCCGCCATACGCAC
>PKWO01000452.1 GCA_003132085.1 Oxalobacteraceae bacterium
AAAAGGCTATGGTTTTAAGATGATTGTATAGATATATATTTAGTAGTAATAGATAAGGCAGGCCGAATACTGTGGATAACCGGATAAGGAGGACTGAAATCAAGGACTTGGCGAATGCATAAGTGCCGAATAACCGGTGTATGCGGGTGCAATGGATTCTGGATAAGAAAATAATCGATGGAATCGCCGCGCTTATCCACAATGGCCGCAATAGATATCCAGAGGCTTATCCACAGGCGTTTGCGAAGCGATCGGTGTCGGATAGGGTTCGCACACTACCCGATCTTGGTTTGGCGCCGTTTGGTATTAATTCCCCAGAGTCATCAAGCTGGCATTGCCGCCCGCTGCGGTTGTATTCACGCATATCGCGCGCTCAGTCACCAGACGCCACAACGGAATCGCATGTTCCGCCCGGGTGTCGATAATATTGACGATCGCGCCATCGCGTTTTGCCAATAGCGGACATAGCGCGTTCATCATCGCAGTTTCCGCCAGCGCCAAGTCCAGATCAGCCGTTTCAATGTTGTCGATTAACCTGATCGTGCGCCGTACCGCGTCTGGCAAGCCGTCCGGTATCAACGTCGCCGATGTTTCGGCGATTGCCGGTATATTGTTGGTCGCCAGCACCGCAAGCAGTTGGTTTAACAATACGTTGACACGGGTTGCCGCACACAGCACGACGCCGCGTGGAAAGAATGATAGTTCGTTGCGTTCTCCAGTCGGTCCAGGCAATACCAGCATCGTGTTGATCGGCGTTGAATGCAGGTAGCGTTCGCCTATCCGTGAAATGTTTTCGTGACCATGGGTTTTGGCCCATGCCAATAAGGCGTCGAGCGCGGCGGTCGTTGCCGGTTTGCCGGTCTGCGTCCTGGCCGATTGATGAATCGTATGCGCACCGAGCACGACGTCCGGGTTGCGCTGCAGGCGCTTCAGATAAAGCGGACCGCCGGCCTTGGGACCTGTGCCGGACTTGCCTTCGCCACCGAATGGTTGGACACCCACCACCGCCCCGACAATGTTGCGGTTGACATAGATGTTGCCGACGTGGGCGCGCGAGGTGATGAAATCGATCGTTTCATCGATACGCGAATGAATGCCAAGCGTCAGCCCGAATCCGGTGGCGTTGATTGCGTCGATCAATCGCGGCAAATCGTCGCGGGAATAGCGGATTACATGCAGCACCGGGCCAAACACCTCGCGTGTCAATTCCGTCAGCGAGCCGATCTCCAATATAGTGGGTGGAACGAAGGTGCCATGTTGACATTCGACCGGCAGCGGCAGTTGATAAAATTTCTCGGATGTCGATTTGAAGCGTTCTATGTGCGTAAGCAAATTGTCTTGCGCTTCGGCGTCGATTACCGGTCCGATATCGGTGGTCAGCCGGTCGGGATTGCCGATTTGAAGCTCCTGCATGGCCCCTTTCAGCATGGTAAGCGTCTTGTCGGCAATCTCAGTCTGCAGACATAGCACGCGCAATGCCGAACAGCGCTGGCCGGCGCTGTCGAACGCGGAACTGATGACGTCTTGCACGACTTGTTCCGGCAACGCGCTGGAATCGACAATCATCGCGTTTTGCCCGCCGGTTTCGGCGATCAGCGGTATGTCGCAGCCTTCGTGCACGGCGCGCGCGGCTAATGTTCTATTGATCAATTGCGCTACTTCGGTCGAGCCGGTAAAGATCACTCCGCGCACCCGGGGATCCGCCACCAGACGACGTGCTCCTACCGTATCGCCGCGACCCGGCAGAAATTGCAAGGCCGCGCGCGGGATGCCTGCCTCGTGCAATAGCTGCACTGCGCGAAAAGCGATTAACGGTGTTTGTTCGGCCGGTTTTGCCAATACGACATTGCCGGCGGCCAGAGCCGCGCTTATCTCCCCGATAAAAATCGCCAGTGGAAAATTCCACGGGCTGATGCAAATTACCGGACCCAGTGCCGGCGTATTCGGCATTGCTTGTACCTGCGATGCGTAGTAACGCAAGAAATCGACTGCTTCACGTACTTCCGAGATGGCGTTCGGCAATGATTTTCCAGCCTCGCGAATCGCCAGGACCATCAGCTCCGCTTTGTTTTTTTCCAGCAAATCGGCCGCTTTGACCAGTATCGTTGCGCGCTCCGACGGCGCCAGCGTTTGCCAATCCGCCGCATAACCTGTCGCCGCGGCAAGTGCGGTCTCGACATCTTGCGCATCGGCCTCGGTCACCTGCCCGACAATGTCGCGCCGATCCGCGGGATTACCTATTGCCTGCGGCCGGTTGGCGCTGACGACGCCATCCACCAGCGGACTTGCCTGCCACCGCCGAACCGCCATCCGTTGAAAAGCCGCATCGAGTGCGCGTAGCGCATCTTCATCGCTCAAATCGACACCGACGGAATTCTTGCGCTCAAGGCCGTACAACTCCGCCGGCAAAACGATGTTCGGATGCGGCTCGCCGTTGAATCGTTCGGCAACCTCGAACGGGTCGGCAATCAAGCTATCAACCGAAACATTTTCATCGACAATTTGATTGACGAAGGAAGAGTTGGCGCCATTTTCCAGCAGCCGCCTTACCAGGTAAGCAAGCAGGGTTTGATGCGAACCAACCGGTGCATAGATGCGGCAGCGCGCGTTCAATGCATTTTTTCCCACCACCTGGTCGTACAAGGTTTCACCCATCCCATGCAAGCATTGAAATTCATAATCGGTAATGCCTTGCTGTTGCGCCCAGGTATATATCGACGCCAGCGTGTGCGCATTATGCGTTGCAAATTGCGGGTAGATCACATCGGTTGCCGCCAGCAATTTTTGCGCGCAGACCAGGTAGGAAATATCGGTGTAGGTTTTACGCGTATACACCGGATA
>PKWO01000071.1 GCA_003132085.1 Oxalobacteraceae bacterium
GGTATTTTCATCTATGCTGGCCGGTTTCAAGGCAGCCAGCCAAAGCGATCAGGTGGTTGGCGTCAACATCGTCGGCGCGGAAAACCTGCACGTGTCGATGCGCGATTACTCGATGCACATGCAAATGTTCAAGTTCTTGAAAGCGAGATATCCGAAAGTCAAACTTGCGCTGCACGCGGGCGAGCTGGCGCTGGGGATGGTCCCGCCGGAAGGGTTGACCTTCCATATCGAGGAGGCGATTGACGTTGCCGGGGCGAACCGCATCGGCCACGGCATCGATCTGGCGCATGAAACGGATGCCGTCGGAATCATGAAAAAAATGCGCGACCGCGATATTGCCGTTGAAATTAATTTGAGTAGCAATGAATTCATCTTGGGCGTCAAAAACGAGTCCCATCCGGTCACCTTGTACCGCAAGTACGGCGTGCCGTTTGTCCTCTCGACCGACGACCCCGGCGTGTCACGCAATAATTTGTCGGGCGAATATGTGCTGTTTGCCAGCCGCTACCAGACCAATTACGCCGAAGTCAAAAAACTGTCCTACGACAGCTTGCGATATTCCTTCCTGGCGGATGTCGACAAAAAGCGCTTGCTCAAGGCACTTGATGCCCGTTTTGCGAAATTTGAGGCCGACATTGCCAGCTTGAGTAAGGGGGCCACGCAGAGATAACAGTCGGCGTTCCTGCGCCGTCGATTACGCCCAGTGAGAAGGGGCGCTTGTGTGAAGGTTTGCGAATTACGCCAAGCCTAGTATTTCCGCCAGATTGACTTCACGTTGATTGTCGCTCAGGTGCAAGGCGCGCTCGATATCGAGTAAATGCCGTTCCATCATCTCGACTGCCCGCACCGTATCGCCGGCAGCTATCGCATCGATCAACTGTTCGTGCTCATCGTTCGGGCAAGAAGTTGTGCCGGGTACCTGATAAAGTGCAATGATCAGCGAACAACGCGATACCAGTTCGCGCAAGAAGCGGGTCAACACCGCGTTGCCCGCCGTCTCGGACATCATAATATGGAATTCGCCGCCGAGCCGAATCCATTTGGCATAATCGCCGGCGTGAAATGCAGCGTGTTCTTCCCTCACGATCTGTCGCAAGCGCGTGATCTGCGAGGGCGTGGCATTCTCGACCGCCATTGGTACGATGGCGGCTTCAATTGCACGGCGCGCCGCAAAAATTTCTCGCGTCTCCTGCGGTGTGGGCTGTGCAATAATCGCGCCGCGGTTAGGGCGCAATTCCAAAATATGGTCGTGCGCAAGACGCTGTATCGCTTTGCGCACGATCGTTCTGCTGACCGAAAATAACTCGCACAGGCTGGCCTCGGTTAATTTTGTTCCCGGAGGCAGGCGCTGGCTGACGACTGCCTTGAGCACGGAATCGTAGATTTTCTGGTCAACCATACCGGTACCGCGTTTCGCCACAGGTCTTACCGCGGTAGAAGCCACGTCGCCAGACTTTAGCTGATCATTTTTCATTTCCGTTATTTGTCCCGATGTTACTTTCCGCTCGCTTCGGACAGATTTCGTCCTTCCTGCAGCCAACATACGATGGTGCATGGCCTCGACACCCAATCACCAATCCTACAAGCGACATCGCATTTTACGTTAAACAACTATCTGTGCAACCAGGCTGGGACCGATCATACTCACGTCAGGCCTCCATCGTGGCGGATGGCGCCCGAAACGGCCGACGGCCGACTTACCGCGACCGGGTAGTGGCTTATGGTGCCGTGCCGGGGATATGGTCGCGGTATTTTCCCCAATGGGTTGACAGCTCATTGACCACTGGACTGCCGACCTTATAGGCAGCTTCGAGCGAAGGGATATAGGCCGACAGCGCGTCGTCTTCTGAAGCTTCGCTTTCCAGCAACTGCGCGGCTGTCTCATTGATTGCAGGCACCGTGTAATTGGAACCGGTGCGCAATACCAGCACGCGGTCAAGTTGCACCCGCTTGGTCTGCGCCAGAAAACTGAGCGACTGCAGAATGCCGCTGTCTTCCATCGCCGTAGTGGNNGGACTTTCCCTTGCCGCCGGTCCAGTAATCGACCCATTGCTGGGCCAGCGTATTCATACGCTCGCCCAGCCACCAGACGGACGCCGCGGTTTCGTCGCCCTTGAGCACAAATGGCGGCTTTTGGGCAATCGGGTAGGCAGGATAACGTGCACGGATTGCCTGCAAGTCCGGGGTGTCATCCAGTTTGACATCTTTGGTCAGCTCAAAAGCCCAGTTCACCAAGCCGGCATTCAAGTGGTAGCCATTGACGCCATTGAAGCGCTGCAGCTCCGGTGCCGGCTGCTGAAACGGCTTGTGGCGCCCCAGCGGAACGTGGCCGGTAGACCAGTCAGGTGGAATTTCGCGGGCATCGATCTCAAAATTTAAATCGCGGTCGATGATCCATTCCGCCCATGCGGCAGAGCCGACCGACGCGACGTTGGGATCAATGCCGGCGATTGCCGGTACGATCCAATACGCTTTCGACAAATCGAATCTTGGATCCATGCCTAGCGCCATCACGGATGCAGCACCGCGCAAGGATCCCTCGCCGGTCACAATTCCCAGCACTTGCTTTTCCGGGTTATAGCGCAATGTTCGATAGCCTTGCGGGAAGGAAATTTTTTGGGGCAGCGGCAAGCGTTCTACCCATGCTTGAAACTCGCCGGGTTTGTCGCCGGAATCTTCGCCCAACTCAAAAGTCGTCACCACCACAACACGCACTGGAAGAGGTTTACCTTTTTGTACTTGCGCCTGCGCATGTGCGGGTGCCGCAGCAATCAGGATGAGCAAGGTGAGCGAGCGTAAAAAAATTTTCATGTCAACGACCTGTCACTTTCTTATTTAGTAGGGAAGCAATGTTTAACCCATTCAAGCGCTGGCGACTTGTCACCAAAATTGCTTGCGAAAAATATGATCCGCACGTGCGGCCGCAATCGTGTTTACTGGCCGCATGTCTGGTAGGTTTCACGTCACACTGTTGATGCGACAACGCGACAACGCCCAGCACAATGTATTCAATACCGTAATAAATTGCATACAAAAAGATACACGCAAGAACTGGGCCTGGCTTACACTGTTTTGTGTAGCAACCTTCCGCAGAAGGTTGCCATTTTAAAAGAATAGAAATCAAAACAAGTATAGCGAAAGCGCAGTTGCCGTGTCCGCGCAGGCAATTGCGCAGATACACATTGCTTGGCCTCGCCGGCAAATTATTGACGGGCTGCCCATTGCCGAACAGGCATCATCCGTGCCAACTCATGTTCATTCGCGTAAATTTTTGTCGACAAAATTTTCATTGATTGTGATAAATTATTCCAGATTAACCACAAATATTGATAAGACAGTCGACAGCATGAACACGTCCCGTTGCACCGCAACAGCACACTACGACAGAATCGAGCGCTATTTTGATGCAAAAATTATCGATCCTGGGCGGTGCATCCGCTATTGTCATGTCAGTTGCATTGGGTCGATCGTTTTTGTGTTGGCATGACAATTGCGGATAATTTCCATCCGGTTTTTCCCTGTCTGCCGACGGGAAATTTCTTCCACATAAAGGAGTTCTTGATGATTCGATTGCGCCGTTCAATATTGGCAGCCATGGCGACGGGAGCAGGCATGCTATTTGGCATGCTTCCGGCAACGCAGGCTGCCGATCCGTTAAAAGTGGCTTTTGTTTATGTAGGTCCCATCGGCGATGGCGGCTGGACCTACCAACACGAACAGGGAAGGCGTGCAATCGAGAAGGAATTCGGCAGCAAGATCAAGACCACCTACGTCGAAAACGTGCCGGAAACGGCCGATGCCGAACGCGTGATTCGCCAACTGGCGGTCGATGGCAACCAGTTGATCTTCACGACCTCGTTCGGCTACATGGATCCGACCATCAAGGTGGCGAAATCCTTCCCGAAAGTCCACTTCATGCATGCGACCGGCTACAAGACCGCGCCGAACGTGGGCACGTATCAGACCCGCTTCTACGAGGGGGCCTACCTGCTGGGCATCATCGCCGGCAAAATGACTAAAACCAATACGCTGGGCTTTGTCGGGTCGTTCCCGGTACCGGAAGTGGTGCGCAACATCGACGCTTACACGCTTGGCGCAAAGAGCGTCAATCCGAAGATCAAGACAAAGGTGGTCTGGGTCGACACCTGGTACGATCCTGGCAAAGAACGTCAAGCTGCCGAAACGCTGGTAGCGCAAGGTGCCGACATGCTGGCGCAAAACACCGACTCGCCGGCTGTAGTACAGGTTGCCGAAGAAAAAGGTGTGCATGCATTCGGCTGGGATACCAACATGGCCAAATATGGCCCCAAGGCTCATCTGACCGCTAATACAGAGAACTGGGGGGTGTACTACAGCCAGGAAGTCAAACGCGAACTGGCGGGCACTTGGAAGCCTGAGCAAACGCTGTGGGGCATTAAAGAAAATCTGGTGATCCTGTCTGACCTGAACCCGGCAGTGCCGACCGATGTAGCCAAACTTTTCAACGAAAAGAAGCAGGCCATCATCGACGGCAAGCTGATTCCTTTTGCCGGCCCTATCAAGGACAACGCCGGCGCCATAAAAGTGGCAGCAGGTTCAGGATTGCCAATGGCCGAACTGCTGAGCATCAACTGGCTGGTCGACGGCGTGGAAGGCTCGCTGCCTAAGTAAGCCCCCGGCGCGCCCGGCATCAACCTCATAGGGGCTGCACGTCGTTCGCCCGCGCTGGGGACGAACGACATGCTTATTTTCCCATCCCGAAAACGGCCATTTGTTCCAAACGCATGACAGGCGAACATAGCCGACAGCAATGTACTGCGACGTCGACATCGTCAGCCATTACCGAAACATTAGTCATTATTGTCGACAATTTATGGCAACTGGATCACAATACAAAATTCGATGTTTCTGACGTGTAATGTATAGAAACCGCGTCGCAAATGGATTCGTGACTTTTTTATCCGCTGTTCAAAACATATGAATTCGGTAAATATAATAAAAAATTGTTGAATCTTTAGGTCGATATTATCGGCAAAAATAGACCAGTGATACGACTATCTCCAATGCGATCAAGATGAACAAATCTGCCAAACCTTTGCACCTTGCCAAAGGCGGCGCGCCAAGCAAGCCGACTGCTAATACGGAAGAACTTATCTACCACGATGTGTACGACGCCATCATGGAGCACCGTCTGCCGCCGCGCACCAAGCTGACAGAACAGGTTTTATGTCAAATCTACGATACGGCACGCCACACAGTTCGCAAAGTGCTTACGCGCCTGGCGACTGAAGGTTTGGTCGAACTGGAAGCCAATCGGGGCGCCTTCATCGCCAGCCCCACCGGCGCAGAAGCAAAAGACATGTTCGAATTGCGCCATATCATCGAACATGCAACGCTGGAAAAAATCGTTCCCGGCATCACCACCCGGCAATTGGCGGCGCTGCGAAAATTGGTCGGTGACGAACGTGCCGCCTACCTGAACGGTGACCGTCCGCGCTGGATACGGCTGTCGGCGCAATTTCATCTGGAGCTCGCCAAGCTGACCGACAACATGCTGTTGGTGGAGGTGCTGCGTAAACTGGTCTCCCGCACTACGCTGCTCATCGCCACGGTAGAAGCACCTGGCCAGAACGCCTGCTCCTTCGATGAACACGAAAGCGTACTGAGCGCACTGGAAAACGGCGATACCGCGCTAGCCCAAGCCCATATGGCGCATCATCTGCATAACTGCCAAGCACGGGTGCAGCCGGAACCGCTTGCACATTTCGACCTGCGAACCGCACTCGGAAAGTCGCATTAAATATTCATGATGAAACCCTATGACGCCGAAAATTTTTGACATCCATCACCCCTACGCGAACTGGCGCGTTAACGCGTTGGACCATCCATCTTGCCCAGGCGACGCATGACTGAATCCACCCAACATTATCCGCGCGACCTGATTGGCTACGGCCGCACGCCGCCGCATGCAAAATGGCCTGGCTGCGCACGGGTTGCGCTGCAATTCGTATTGAACTACGAAGAAGGCAGCGAAAACTGCGTGTTGCACGGCGACCCGGCATCGGAAACCTTCCTGTCTGAAATCATCGGCGCGCAACCATTCGCTATGCGCCACATGAGCATGGAATCGCTATATGAATATGGTTCGCGTGCCGGCCTGTGGCGCCTGTTGCGCCTGTTTGAAGAGCGTCAACTGCCGCTGACAATTTTCGGCGTGGCGATGGCTTTGAAGCGCAATCCAGAAGCGGTCGCCGCCTTCCGGCAACTCGGTCACGAGATCGCATGCCATGGGTTGCGATGGATCAGTTACCAGAACATGGACGAAGCAAGCGAACGCGCCCATATGGCGGAGGCGGTGCAAATCATCCGCGAGATGACCGGCTCCGCGCCGCTCGGCTGGTACACCGGGCGCGACTCGCCCAACACGCGCAAGCTGGTGGTGGAACATGGCGGCTTCACCTACGATGCCGATCACTACGGTGACGACCTGCCGTTCTGGCAGCAGGTTTCCGTTACCGCAGCAGATGGAACGACCATTGAGAAACCGCATCTGATCGTCCCCTATGCGCTCGACACCAACGACATGCGATTTGCGTCCGCGCAAGGCTTCAACTCCGGTACGCAGTTTTTCGATTACCTGAAAGACGCATTCGATGTGCTATACGACGAAGGCGATCCGGCTGGATTGAATCAACCGAAAATGCTGTCGATCGGCTTGCATTGCCGTTTGGCCGGACGCCCGGCCCGCGCTGCCGCGCTGGCGCGCTTCCTGGATTACGTGCAAACCCACGACCAGGTGTGGATCGCCCGTCGCATCGACATCGCCGATCATTGGCAGGCAACCCACCCTTTTTCAATCCGCAGCGCCGGTCTCCCAAGATGATCACTCTCGACTTTTTGAATACCTGCAGCGCCGCGCTGTTCACCGAAACACTGCACGGAATCTACGAGCATTCGCCGTGGATACCTGAGCGGGTGGCGGCCCAACGTCCGTTCGCGGCGCTTTCCGCGTTGAAGCTAGCCTTGCAGGCAGCCGTGCGCAATGCCGCGCGCGACGAACAACTCGGCCTGATACGCGCTCACCCGGAGCTCGCCGGCAAGGCAGCAATTGCAGGCGAACTGACCGGCGAATCCAGCGGCGAGCAAACCCAGGCAGGTCTGCATCTGTGCAACCCGGACGAATTCGCGGCTCTGCAGAAACTGAATGGCGACTACAACGCCAAATTCGGTTTTCCATTCATTCTGGCCGTCAAAGGCCCTGACGGGAAAGGCTTCACGCGCCGGGCTATCATCGACACCTTCTCCCGCCGCCTGAAAAATCAGGGGGACGACGAGTTGGCGGAAAACCTGCGCCAAATCAACCGCATCGCCGAACTGCGCCTGAACGACCTGCTGGCCTATACCCCACTCCTCGGAAACACCATCTTGGCATGGAGCGAAGTGATTGGCGCCTGGAGCGATGACCAATACGGTTTAACCTGCGCCTATATGACCGCCTCGCACCGCAAGACTGCCGCGCAACTGGCGGAATGGATGCGTGAAGCAGGCATGCAAGCGCACATCGACGCTGTCGGCAACGTGGTGGGACGCTACCTATCCGACCGTACCGATGCAAAAACACTGGTGACCGGTTCGCATTACGACACTGTGTGCGACGGCGGCAAGTACGACGGACGCGTGGGCATCTTGCTGCCCATCGCAGTGGTCAAGCATTTGCACGACCGCGGCGAAAAGCTGCCCTTCCATGTCGAGATCGTTGGATTTTCAGAAGAAGAAGGCGTGCGCTTCAATAGCACTTTCCTGGGCAGCAACGCAATCATCGGCCAGTTCAACCCGGCGTTGCTGGACAAGCAGGACACCAACGGCATCAGCATGCGCGATGCGCTGCGAACCGCAGGTCATGATGTCGCCGACATTCCGGCCATTGCGCGCAAACCTGACGATCTGCTGGGTTTTGTCGAAGTACACATCGAACAGGGACCGGTATTGCTGCAACAGGATCTGCCGGTCGGCATCGTTACCGCAATCGCCGGCAGTTGCCGTTACCTGATCGAATTGACCGGCGTTGCCGGCCACGCCGGAACAACACCGATGACGATGCGCAAGGATGCGGCGGCGGCGGCGGCGGAAATCATCCTGTTTGTCGAGCGTCGTTGCGGGCAGGCGACATCGCTGGTCGGCACTGTCGGTCAGTTGCAGGTGCCGCACGGTTCAGTCAACGTCATCCCCGGCACATGCCTGCTATCGCTGGATATTCGCGCCGCCGACGATGTCACGCGCGATGCCGCGGTGGCAGACATCTTGGCGGAAATCAACGCAATTTGCACGCGCCGCACTATCGATCTGGCGCTCGACAGAATCGTGGCCGCGCCGGCCGTTATGTGCGCGCCGTGGCTGATGCAACAACTGGCGGCGGCCACCAAACGCGCAGGCATGCCAGCGTTCGAATTGCCGTCCGGGGCTGGCCACGATGCGATGACGCTGTCCAAGATCACCGACGTCGCGATGCTGTTCACGCGCTGCGGAAACGGCGGCATCAGCCACAATCGTTTGGAAACAATCACCGCCGACGACGCGGAAGTGTCGGCACAAATCCTGCTGGATTTCTTGCGGCAGTTCAAACCAAAAGCGCAGGCTTGAGAATCGATACGCAGGATGCGCGTTTAACTTGGCGTCCCCAAGGGGATTCGAACCCCTGTACTCACCGTGAAAGGGTGATGTCCTAGGCCTCTAGACGATGGGGACAGAAACCTGTCTCTACTTCCAGCCAAATTTCGGCTATGCCTACTACAATTTTTCTGGTGGAGGTAAGCGGGATCGAACCGCTGACCTCTTGCATGCCATGCAAGCGCTCTCCCAGCTGAGCTATACCCCCTGCGCAGAAACGAGATTATAGCAAAGGTTTTGCTCCTGTGTAAATGCCAATTTTGAAATTCACCCAAGATGTTTCTGCAAGCGTGTCAATACGACATCGCGACCAAACAATTCAATCACCGCATCGATTGCCGGCGTCTGCAATTGCCCGGTCAAAATCAAGCGCAAAGGCATCGCCAACTGCGGCATCTTTAATTTGTGCGCGGCAAGCACTTCCTTAAGCAGCGCGGACAACGCCGCCCTGCTCCATTCGACACTCTTGCATTGTTCCGCATACTGGGCCAGTGCCGGCGTGATTGCATCGGTCAGATGCTGGACCAGCAGTGCCGCATCCGGTCTCGGCTGACGATAAAACATCAGCGCCGCATCGGCCAGTTCATTGATGGTATTGGCGCGCTCTCTCAGCAAGGCGATCACCGCTTGCAAATTCGGCGCGCCATCGAATTGCGCCCCGCCTTTTTCCAAAGGAGTGCGCACCAAACTTTCAAGACGCGCCAGATCGGCCAGTTTGATGTAGTGATTGTTGAGCCAAGCCAGTTTTTCGGTATTGAATTGCGCTGCCGATTTCGACAAATGATCGAGGTCGAACCAACTGCAGAACTGCTCCATCGAAAAAACTTCGTCATCGCCATGTCCCCAGCCAAGACGTGCGAGATAATTCAACATTGCCTCCGGCAAATATCCCTGCTCAGGATAATCCATCACGCTGACTGCGCCATGACGCTTGGACAGTTTTTCGCCATCCGACCCAAGGATCATCGGCAAATGCCCGTATTGCGGCAGCGTCGCACCAAGCGCGTTAAGGATATTGATCTGGCGCGGGGTATTGTTGACATGGTCGTCGCCGCGTATCACATGGGTGATGCGCATATCCCAGTCGTCTACGGCGACACAAAAATTGTAGGTCGGCGTCCCGTCCGGGCGTGCAATCACCAGATCGTCCAATTCGCGATTGGCGATCGTAATCGGCCCTTTCACTACATCGTTCCAAGTCACTTCGCCTTCAATCGGGTTGCGAAAACGCACCACCGGCTGCACACCTGCCGGCACCGGCGGCAGGGTCTTGCCCGGCTCAGGACGCCAGGTACCATCGTAACGCGGCTTTTCGCCGGCCGCTCGCTGGCGCTCCCGCATCGCCTCAACCTCCTCCTTCGACGAATAGCAAAGGTAAGCGCTGCCGGCCGCCAGCATCGGAGAAATCACCTCGCGGTAACGATCCATTCTCTGCATTTGATAATACGGACCTTCGTCATGCGACAGCCCAAGCCATTGCATGCCATCCAGAATCGCCTGCACCGCCTCCGGTGTCGAACGTTCCAGATCGGTATCTTCAATACGCAAAATGAAGGTGCCGCCGAAATGGCGGGCATAGGCCCAGGAAAACAACGCGGTTCGGGCACCGCCTACGTGCAGATAACCGGTTGGGCTGGGAGCAAAGCGAGTACGGACTGTCATGGTAAAGAAAAACGGCCTTGGGTTGCCAAAGCCGTCATAGGTAAAAACCGCATTTTACCTGAATCAGGCGGATTGCTCGGCGATTCTTACGCGATCAGGGCATGCCCGTTTCCAGCAAGCCGGGCTCAAAAATCATCCTTTCCTTGCCGTTCAACAACAAAAAATGCTTGCCGGTGCAGCGCGCCAATAGTGTCATGCCCAGCCGTTGCGCAATCGTGTGGCCCATTTGCGTGGTGCCGGAACGCGACAACAGGAAAGGAATGCCCATCTGCGCTCCCTTGATCACCATTTCAGACGTCAGCCGGCCGGTAGTGTAAAACACCTTGTCGGCGCCATCCATTTGATCCAGCCACATATTGCCGGCAATCGAATCAACTGCATTATGCCGTCCGACGTCTTCAATAAAATACAACAAATCGCCGCTCGCAGAAAACAATGCGCATCCGTGCACCGAACCGGCCTGCTTGTAAATCGACTGCTGGGTGCGAATCGTATCGACAATGCGATACAAAGTAGATTGCTTCAACTTGCCAAGAGACGACAGCTCGATGCCATCCACCTCGTCCATCAAGCCGCCGAAGACCGAACCTTGACCGCAACCGGTGGTTACCACACGCTTTGCAGTGCGGGCTTCAATATCCTGGATGCCGTAGCGTGTTGTGACCGCAACCGCCTCAACTTCCCAGTCGACCTGCACCGAGGCGATCTCATCCAGCGAGCGTACCAGACGCTGATTGCGCAGATAGCCGATGGTCAAGGCTTCCGGCGCCGCGCCGAGCGTCATCAATGTCACCAATTCGCGCTTGTCCACGTAGAGAGTCAGCGCCCGCTCTGCCGGAATTGAAATGGTCGACATGCGTCCGCGTTCGTCGACGGCGTCGACTTCTTGCGTCAGGCTGGCGCAGGCGTTCGACAGGATCGGACGATTGGACATTTTTAGCTCCCAAACAGACAAAAAAGCCGCTGACACTTCATCAGCGGCTGCGTGATGCGCGACAAAACGGTCAAACTATTTGAACAGCACCGCCGTTTTTTGTATTGTGACCCACGCCCCCCAGGAAATTGGGATCAGAACGACCATCCACGCCAGTATGCTAATCGCCGGGTTGCTGCCACCGCCGCTAGAGGCGACTGTGCCCGCGGTGGCGTTGGCTACCTCACGCTCCTGCGCGAGTTGCCGTTCCTTAGCCAACTCCTGCTCGCTCATCAGATATTTTGCGGCAACCGGACGGATCATCAGATTGCATATCAGGCCCAACACCAGCAGCCCAGCCAACACATACATGGTGATGTCATAGGCTTGCGCCTTGGGCACGCCTTGCGCGATCTGGTACTCGCGAATGTAATTCACCAAAACAGGGCCAAGGATACCTGCGGTCGACCATGCAGTCAGCAAACGACCATGAATCGCACCCACCATCTGGGTACCGAACATGTCAGCCAAATAAGCGGGGATAGTTGAAAAGCCGCCGCCATACATCGACAGGATGATGCAAAAGCTGGCCGCAAACAAAGGCAGGTTGCCGGCATGCGCCAACGTTGGAATGGACGCATACAAGATAAAACCGAGCACAAAAAACACGACGTAGGTTGCCTTGCGACCGATATGATCCGACAGCGACGCCCACACAAAACGACCACCGATGTTGAACAGTGAAATCAACCCGGCGAACCCGGCGGCGATCGAGGCAATCATCGCCTTCTGCGGTCCCGTCAACTCATTGAACGCGGCCTGAACGCCGATCAATTGTCCGCCAAACACTTCCTGCAACAATGGCGAAGCCATGCCGATCACGCCGATGCCGGCCGACACATTCAGCATAAGCACCGCCCAGATCAGCCAGAACTGCGGCGTCTTCATTGCGGTGTTCACATGCACATTGTGACCTGTGATCATGTTGTTTTCAGTTTTCTTCACCGGAGGAGCCCAGCCGGCCGGTTTCCAGCCCAAGGACGGCACCCGGTAACCCAACGCGCCTCCCATCATGAAAATGAAATAGATCAAAGCCAGCGTCAGAAAAGTCTCCCATACGCCGACCGAAGTCGGTGTCGCAAAGTACTTCATCAGGCGATCGGCCAGCGGTGCGCCGATCAACGCGCCGCCGCCAAATCCCATGATCGCCATGCCGGTCGCCATGCCACGCCGGTCAGGAAACCATTTGATCAGCGTCGAGACCGGTGAAATGTAACCCAGCCCCAAACCTATGCCGCCTATCACGCCGGAGCCTAGCCACATGATCCATATCTGATGCGTATACACACCCAACGCGGAAATCACCAAGCCACCGCTCCAGCATAATGCAGCGACGACGCCTGCTTTGCGCGGCCCCGCGTGTTCGAGCCATCCGCCCCACAATGCGGCAGATGAGCCGAGAAACACAAAAAACATCGTGAACATCCAGCCCAGCATCGAGATTTTCCAGTCGCAGGTCGTTGCGAAAATCTCCCCCCAAAATCCCATGTCTTTCGGGCACGCAATCGCGTCTTTGATGCCGATTGCTTTTGACAACGGCAACCAAAATACCGAAAAACCGTACGCCATGCCGATGCAGAGATGGATAGCCAGCGCCGCCGGCGGTACCAGCCACCGATTGAATCCGGCTCCCGCAACCGTTCTGTCTTTTGCCAAAAAATCTATGTTGAGCATGCAGGTCTCCTTGAATTATGGTGTTGCAAACTTATATGCTTCTTTAGCATATTGTAATGGGACTTGTTATTGTTGCAGTTATTGTTATTTCCGAACATTAACACTTGTGACACGGTTTCTCAATATGCTTTTGTATATTACAAAAGTCAATCGGCACCGCTCCACCACTCACCATGCGAAATCAAACACGACACGGTTATATTTTATTGCAATACATACAATAATTTAAATCAATCGCCGCACGCAATCCGCGCTTGGGCCATTCAGTCATTCTGAATCGTAATCGTTGGGAACTTGCTAGACATATCCTTGGCCTTTTCTGCAACCTTCACCGCGATCTTGCGTGCAATGCTTTTGTAGATCGCGGCGATCGGCCCCTCCGGCTCAGCCACCACGGTCGGCTTGCCGGAATCTGCCTGTTCGCGTATCGACATGGTCAGCGGCAACGCACCGAGGAAATCGACACCGTATTCGTCACACATTTTCTTGCCGCCGCCTGCGCCGAATATCGGCTCGGCGTGGCCGCAATTGGAGCAAATATGCGTACTCATGTTTTCGACTATACCTAGAATGGGAATGCCGACCTTTTCAAACATCTTCAAGCCTTTGCGGGCGTCCAAAAGCGCGATGTCTTGCGGCGTCGTGACGATCACCGCACCGGTTACCGGCACTTTCTGGGACAACGTCAATTGCACGTCGCCGGTGCCGGGCGGCATGTCGACAATCAGGTAGTCAAGGTCGCGCCAATTGGTTTGTTCCAACAATTGCTGCAATGCCTGGGTCACAATAGGGCCGCGCCAGACCATCGGTTCGTCCGGATCAACCATGAAGCCGATGCTGGAGACCTGCAGGCCGTGGTTTTCCATCGGTTCCATGGTCTTGCCGTCCAGAGTCTCGGGGCGCCCGGAAATGCCCATCATCATCGGCAGCGACGGACCGTAGATATCTGCATCCAAAATCCCAACCTGGGCTCCCTCGGCAGCCAGCGCCAACGCCAGGTTTACTGCGGTAGTCGATTTGCCGACGCCCCCTTTGCCCGACGCTACGGCGATGATGTTTTTGACAGTCGGCATCAACTTGATGCCGCGTTGCACCGCATGGGAAATTATCTTCGAATACACGTTCGCGTGAACGCCGGTTACGCCGGCGATACCGCGTATCGCCTCGCTCGCCGCCAGCCGGATGGCGTCAATCTGACTTTTGGCCGGATAACCGAGTTCGACATCCAGCGTAACATTGCCGCCATCCACCTGGATATTCTTCGCGGATTTGCTGGACACCAAGTCTTTACCTGTATTCGGGTCGATCACCTGGGACAAGGCAATCTTGACTGCGTCGATCGTAATGCTCATTGCTGCTCCTGAAATTTGTTAAGCGATATGCCGGCCAAGACCATTGGATGAAACCCAAGTCGTCACCGTCCTGCCCACAAAGTCAAAATTGACGAAACGACGGCAGACTTCGTGCGATAGACCTGCAGGCTATGCCGCAGTCTAAACCAAACTTGCTATTTACCTGTAAATTAGCCGGTCCGAAGGGTAAAAGACCGCGGCACTGCTAAAATCATGGTTTTATTCCATTTGCGACCATTCAGCATCGCCCTATGAGCATTACGCCGCCACGCAAGCTATTTGTCACCACCGCCCTGCCCTACGCCAATGCGGGATTTCATATCGGGCATATTATGGAATATATCCAAGCCGATATCTGGGTTCGATTTCAACGCATGCAAGGCAATGAAGTGCATTTTGTCTGTGCCGACGATGCACATGGCGCCCCTATCATGATCGCGGCCGAAAAAGCGGGGGTGACGCCGCAAGAGTTCGTTGCAGGGATTGCCGCCGGCCGTAAACATCCATTGGATGGCTTTCACATCGGCTTCGACAACTGGCACTCGACCGACGGCCAAGAAAACCACGCGTTATCGAAAGAAATCTACCGCCGCCTGCGCGATGATGCCAAGCTGATCACTACCAAAACCATCGAACAGTTTTTCGACCCGGTTAAGAACATGTTCCTGGCCGACCGCTACATCAAGGGCGAGTGTCCGAAATGCGGCGCCAAGGATCAATACGGCGATTCATGCGAAGTATGCGGCGCGGTGTATGCACCGACCGAACTGAAAAACCCCTACTCGGCGTTGTCAGGCGCAACGCCGGTGATGAAGTCGTCTGAACACTACTTCTTCAAACTGTCGGACCCCAAGTGCGTCGCATTTTTGCGTCAATGGGCGCTGGCAGACAACCGCCTGCAACCTGAAGTAGCCAACAAAGCCAGGGAGTGGCTGGAAGGTGACAATGGATTGGTCGACTGGGATATCAGCCGCGACGCACCTTACTTCGGCATCGAAATTCCAGATGCTCCCGGCAAGTATTTCTACGTCTGGCTAGACGCCCCGATCGGCTATCTGGCGTCGCTAAAGAATTATTTCGACAAGACCGGACGCGACTACGATGCATTCATGGCCGACCCGAGCACGGAGCAATACCATTTCATCGGTAAGGACATCATCTATTTTCATACGCTCTTCTGGCCGGCAATGCTGCATTTCGCCGGATTGAAGGTGCCGAACAACATCTATGTACACGGTTTCATCACCGTCAGCGGCGAAAAAATGTCAAAGTCGCGCGGCACCGGCATTTCACCGTTGCGCTATCTGGAAATCGGCATGAATCCGGAATGGTTGCGTTATTACATTGCAGCAAAACTAAGTGCCAAAGTTGAAGATGTCGACTTCAATCCGGAAGATTTCATGGCCCGGGTCAACAGCGACCTGATCGGAAAATACGTCAACATTGCCAGCCGTTCGGCCGGCTTTATTACCAAGAAATTCGGTGGCAAGGTGGTCTCCGACTGGGCTACCGCTACCGACCCATTCCTGGCGACGTTGCGCGATGCCGCACCCGAAATTCTGGCTCTGTACGATCAACGTGAATTCGGCAAGGCGTTACGCGCCATTATGGAACAGGCCGACCGCGTCAACGCTTATGTCGACGCCAACAAGCCTTGGGAATTGGCAAAAAACCCGGCCAAGGATGCGACGTTGCAAGAAGTGTGCAGCCGCCTGCTGGAAGCGTTCCGGATTCTGACCATTTACCTGAAGCCGGTTTTACCGGCATTGGCGGCACAAGTCGAATCGCTGTTGAATCTGCAGCCGCTGCAATGGTCGGACATCGGCACGCCATTGCCGCATGGCCACCGCATCAACGCCTACGCTCACTTGATGACCCGGGTCGACACCAACATGCTCGACGCGTTGTTTGAAGCACCTGCGGCGGCTGACGACGAGGCCCCCCCGGTGATTTCCGCTGACGACGGCAAAACAGCAGTCGAAGAGTTGGAGGCAGAGATCAAAATCGAAGATTTTGCCAAAATCGACCTGCGTATCGCCAAAATCGTCAATTGCGAACAGGTAGAGGGTTCGGACAAGCTGCTACGCCTGACGCTGGACGTCGGCGAAGGTCGGCTGCGCAACGTTTTCTCCGGCATCAAATCGGCTTACCAGCCGCAAGACCTGATTGGCAAGCTCACCGTCATGGTCGCCAATCTGGCGCCGCGCAAAATGAAGTTCGGCATATCGGAAGGCATGGTGCTGGCGGCGTCAGCGGCCGACGAAAAAACGAATCCAGGCATTTACATACTCAACCCTTGGCCCGGCGCTACGCCTGGCATGCGGGTTCGCTGAGCAAACGATCAATTCTGCTTGGTGAATCGCCGTAGGTAAATAAATGCAAGCAGTTTAGAGGGCAAGACAAGGTAAAATAACAGTTGAATTCATAATGTTAGCAAATAAACCATGAAACTCACCAAGCAATTCCAGCTATACGAATCTGAGATCAGTCAATTCATCAATCAGCTGAAGCAGCAGAATCCGCACCTTGAGGAATCACAGCGTGCCGGTCGTGCGCTGCTGTGGGATAAGGCGCCGATCGAACTGGATCAGCAAAAACGCACGAATGAGTCGCGCGTCAAACAACAGGCTTACGTATACCAGAATAAGTGATGAGCAACACGCAGGAGGCGCTGCGGGCTCAATTGCCATCCAGCGCCCCCGATCTGGTGCTTGATGGTCAACCCGATTCGACGCCGAATGTAATCGACGGTGTGGCATTTGCGCGTCTTTACGGCGAACCTCTATTTCGCTTGCCGACCGATCTGTACATTCCGCCAGATGCGTTGGAGATTTTCCTAGAGGCGTTCGAAGGCCCGCTGGATTTGTTGCTGTACCTAATACGCAAGCAGAATTTCAACATTCTCGATATTCCAATGGCGCAGGTCACGCTGCAGTACTTGGAGTACGTGGATCAGGTCCGCGTCAACAACCTGGAGTTGGCGGCGGAATACTTGCTGATGGCCGCCATGCTGATTGAGATCAAATCGCGCATGCTGTTGCCGGTCAGGAAAGCCGATAGCGGAGAGGAAGCCCAAGACCCGCGCGCCGAATTGGTGCGCCGCCTGCTTGAATACGAACAGATTAAACTTGCCGCACAACAAATCGATACGCTGCCTCAACTCGGGCGCGACTATGTGCGCGCCCAGATTTTTGTCGAACAAAGCCTGGCGCCGCGCTGGCCGGAAGTCAATCTTGTCGATCTGCAAGAGGCCTGGGCCGACGTATTGAAACGGGCAAAACTCACTGCCCATCACATGATCAGCCGCGAGGAATTATCGGTACGCGAGCATATGACGGGCATATTGCGCCGCCTGCAGTCAACGAAATTTGTCGAATTTGCCGACCTCTTCGATCCGGCGCGCGGCGTGCCGGTATTGGTAGTCAATTTTATTGCGCTGCTCGAACTGGCCAAAGAAACGCTGATCGAAATCACGCAGGCTGAAGCCTTCGCGCCGATCTATGTGCGCCTGGCGTATGCGCCGACCTGATTGCCGTTGCAGGCGGAACGGTCGGGCATGTTTCTGCCAAGAGTTCACACTCCGGATATCCGCAAAATAATTAAAGAATTGCAAACTAACGATACTTCATGAAAATTATTTCTTCGATCGACGAGTTGAGAGATCAATTGCGCGGGCAACTGCGTACTGCATTTGTGCCCACGATGGGCAATTTGCATGAAGGACATTTGTCGCTGATGCGGCTGGCTCGCAAACATGGCGATCCGGTAGTCGCCTCGATTTTTGTCAATCGCCTGCAATTCGGTCCGAATGAAGATTTCGACAAATATCCACGCACCTTTCAGGCGGACGTCGACAAGCTTGAAAAGGAAGGTGTCTACGTGCTGTTTGCGCCGACCGAAAAGGATCTTTACCCTGAACCCCAGGAATTCCGCGTGCGCCCGCCGGACGATCTGGGAAATACGCTGGAAGGTGAATTCCGCCCCGGATTTTTTACCGGCGTCACCACGATTGTCCTCAAGCTGTTTTCCTGCGTCCAGCCGCGCGTCGCCGTCTTCGGCAAGAAGGATTATCAGCAGTTGATGATCGTGCGCAATATGTCAAAACAATTTGCATTGCCGACCGAAATCATTGCAGCGGAGACCTATCGCGCCGATGACGGTCTTGCACTATCGTCGCGCAACGGCTATCTGTCGGCGGATGAAAGAAGCGAAGCGCCGTTGCTGTTCAAGACATTAAACCAGGTTGCCGACGAGGTGCGCTCAGGCCATTTGGATACTTCCGAACTGGAAAAGAAAGCGATGGCGCAGTTGGCCGCGCGCGGCTGGAAGCCGGATTACATCTCGATACGACGACGCGCCGATTTGCAACCGCCGTCAGCCGGCGATTTGGCGCAAAAAGTAGAGCTGGTGGTACTGGCGGCAGCAAAACTCGGCGTAACCCGGTTGATCGACAATCTGGAAATCTAGTGTCCCGAGTCATTAATTCGTGATCGGCAAGTAGCCGAAACATAAAAGCCGGCAACATGCGCCGCACGTAATCGGAGACGGAAATAAGGAGCGGTAAAGAAATAGAGTGATTTCTTTGCGACTCCCACCGCGCGACATGATCATTTTCCTCTACCTGATCCTAGTATTGGTTGGCCTGCCGCTATGGCTGTGGCTGGCCTCGCGCATTTCGCAGGTCAGCAATACCGGTGCGCTGCTAAGCCTGTTGCTGGTCCTGCCGGCCTTCTATTGGACCTATAAGCTCTGGAACAACCGCCGCGCCGACCTGCGCATACCGGCGATCGCCAACCTGCTGCTCAACCTGATTGCATTGCCCTTCCTGCTTCTTTACAGTACGCACTATGCAACCAGCCAGGCACGCGCTGCGGCGGTTCCCAAAGACGATCCACAGATGGCGCGCTGGTGCAAAGAAAAGAACGACGCCGTCTACGACCCGGTGCTCGAAGTTTGCGTCGAACCAAGCAAAGCGGACGCTCTCGCACAAGAACAACGCGACAATGTCATGCGGCAGTTTTNNCGAGGCACTAAAGACCATGCCCGAAATCGCCGATGCCGCAGGTTACCATTTGCTCCCGTTCACTATGTCGCAGCGCCCAGTATTGATGCTGCTCTGCGTTTCGGAATCGGCGTGCGCTCATGTCGCCGCCAAAGAGAAAAAGGATGGCACACAGATAGCGATCGCCAAAGGTGCGCTGCTGCTGTTGGTCACATCAGACGCCATCGATGACGCCCGCCTGAAAAAATTGAGGGCGGCAATATCGCACTTCAGGCCGCGCTAAGTTCGCGTGCTTGCCGATGCCGCACGCGTGGCGTAGGAGCCGAGCAGTGCGCATTGTTTGCGCCGTGAACTAATAGCCGCTCCAGCGCGCTTCCATCCTCAGTGCTGCACCCACTGAATAATATCCTGCCATTGCTCGATGTCTTTTTCCACACGCGACGGCGCAACATCCCACAACGTGGTGCCATGTGCGGCGAGCTGCACATAATTCTGCGTGTCGCGCAAATAACCCAGCACAGGCAAACCTAGGCCGCTTACATAGTGCGCCAACTGATCGGCAGCCCGGGTGCGGCTATTGACGCGCATGCCCAGCACACCGACATGATATTTGCCGCGATGATCTTTTAATTTTTGCAAAAATGATTGCGTCGCCAGGATATCGAACATCGATGCTTGCAGCGGCACAATCACCTTGTCGGCAATCCGCATCACCTCATCGAAACGTGCGCCGTCGAAGCCGGCGGGTGTATCCAGTACCATGTGCGTCGTGCCTTTAGGCGGCCTGGCGATATGCCCTTCACCGACCTCCCATGCCGCAATCGGCGGCAAGGATTGCGGTCGCAACGCCAACCAGGAGCGCGACGACTGCTGCACATCAACGTCGCCGAGCATGACATTACAACCTTGGTAGGTGAAATACCCGGCAAGATTTGTCGCCAAGGTACTCTTGCCGACACCTCCTTTAGGGTTGGCAACCACAATCACTGGCATGATTTATTCCTTATAAAAAGAACTTCGAGGTTGCCCGATATGTCGAATGGCAGCATATGGCACGATGCTGACGCAAGAGTATCATGCGACATTGGCGTTTCATATCCACTGTAAACCGGTTTTGCTTGTTAATGATGATAGCTTAGCGATTGGTTGGGCAGTTGCCTCAAAGCGACAATTGATCCGAGCGGGTTTATTTATTGTGTTAATAATAATTGATTTGCGATATTTAACTCAATTGCAGAGATAACTGCGGCAACAGCGTGTAACTTTAGCGAATAAATTCATTGCCGCACCCAGCATCTGACGTAACAAACGTCGTTGATCTATGCCATTCGGGGCAGGCACCGTCTTTTATGCCAAAATACGCCCCCGCCGTCTTAAAATACCCGGATGCAGAACACTTCAATTACGACCGATTCGCCGCTGGAACATGAGCAGCACGACACCCTGCAAGCCTACTTCAAACCCGAGATAACCCCCGACGATATTGAAGCCGTGTTTCGCCTGAAACGCGCGCAACCGATGATTCATGCGTTCACGGCCTTGTTTCATGGCGGTTTCGACGGTGTGTTGGTACGCCTGCTGGTATTGCGCGAACTGGCATCCGAGCCCGAGTCGCCGACGTTTTCACGCGCCGACATCAACGTCAAGTTGGCCTATATGGAGTCGGATAGCCTGGAAACAGTGCTGGCGCGGCTACGCACGCACCAATTACTGGCCTGGGATCAAGCGCAAGGGGTATATCGCGTTACCGCAACTGCGCGCAATGTGCTGGCGGCGCTCGACAGCTTATTGTTGCTGAACCAAAGCGATGACGAAGTCGAGATCGGCTTTCTGCTATCGCAAGTCGCCGGCGCACAAGCGGTCGGCGGCGTTTCCGGCGAACAATTACAACATCTGCTGGGCCGGCTGGTCGATCTAACCGAAGAATTCCGCGATGCCATCGCCTCCGGGTCCGAATTCCGCCTGCGAACCGCCCAGGCCAAATGGAATATCGCTTGCGACTGGGTGGAAAAGGGTTCGGAGATCATTCACGCGATCACCGCCGACGCGCGCGCGGACAGCGCCACGCACCGGGCGGCACAAGCGATAGGCAGGGCGCAAAGCGCGCTGCTCAATATGCAAGGCATGTTTTCCCGCGCACTGAACCAGATCGAGCGCCAACGCGTACATTTAGGCCAATCGGGCCTGTCGACCACCGACATCAAGACTTGGCTGTTGCGCCAGGATGACCTGTGCGCACTGGCTGCAGGCGCACTGGCTCAACCGGTATCGCCGCTATTCACGACGCCTGCCGAAATGATAGACGTGGCGGAAGCCGAACTGCTGGCCGAACGCGCCGAGGTCGTCGCCGATAGGCTGCCGGCCGGCCAGGACGCCCCTGTTTCACACGAACAAGCAACGCCGATGATGTTGGAACTGGACGATTGGCTGGATCGCCTTTCTGCGTTCTCGACCACTGCAGCGGCACCGGCGCCGGTGCAAAACACTTTATTACCGGCCAGTTTCGCGCTTGCCTCTTATCGTGCATCGCTATTGCCGCTGTTGGGCGACGTCGGCGAATCCAGCCTGCAAGGGGCAACCGCGAAACTGGCTCGCCTGCCCATCATCTTTCGATCCAGCGACGAGATGACGCTGCTGTCCGACCCCCATATAGCAGCAATCTCGAAAGCCTCGCTTTCGCACCAATCGGAAAACGACATAACCCACCGCCATGAATGACGACTCCCAAGTGCTGATTGCACGCCTGCTGACGCATCAAACCCTGAAACGCGACGATCGCCTGGTCAGACGCGCACTGTCAGATGAATTATTCCGCGCCGACATCGATACCCGTCTGCAGGCCTGCGGTTTGAAATTTCTCGATAATGTTTATGCCGACCATGTCACGCTGGCCCTGGCGCGCGAGGTCGAGCCGAAAATTTTCGGTGCCCGCGAAGTGTGGCAGAACAACAATTTTGGATTGGCGCGCGACGGTGTGGCGCTACTCGTCGTATTGTGGGCGCAAATCATCTTGCCCAAGCGCGAAAGACAGGAGGCGCACCAACCTGCGGATCAGGATCAGAACGACATGTTCGGCAAAGACAAGCCGCTGCCGCGCGCCGAACACGCATCGATCGGAATATCCTACCGAGCATTGTTGGCCGATTTCGGCGACAAGTTGGGCAAGAAAACCCGCATGGACATGAACCTGGGGCAACTTGCCAAACACGGTTTTATCGAACGCAAAGGCGATGCGATTGTTGAAGGTCCGCTGCTGGATCTGATGATGGATACCGATGTCCTGAAAGAGCGCATCATCAACGGCGCGCTAGCCGATGTATTTCAACGTCCACCACACGACGCCATCATTTTGCCCCTCCCGACGACGGAATAAGACAGTCCATGTTTCATATCAAATCGCTAGAACTGGTTCATTGGGATTACTGGCAGCGGGTCAAGAATATCCCGTTGGATGCCAAGATCATCACGATTGCCGGGCAAAACGGCTCCGGTAAGACCACGCTGCTGGACGCGTTGCGCACACTGTTCGGCCTCGATTGCTCGATGGGGCGCACCTACAAGCATTACGCCCGGCACTCCGGGCAGCAAACCGCGTGGCTCAGGGCCGTGGTCGACAACAAGGCGGTCGGGCGTCAATTGTCAAATCGGCCGTTCCGATCGTCGGGTTTTTTCAGCGACGATGAAGTAACGCTGTTTTGCCAGATACAAAAAAACGGCGGCGACTGGAAGCGTCAATATTTGATGCGCGGCGGGATCGTGGAAATTGAAGCAGTGCAGGACGCCAACGATTGGCTAGGCGTAGAAAGTTACCGGAAGCGGCTCGCCAACGCCGGCCTGTCGCCGGCCATGGCCAAAGTGCTGGCATTGGAGCAAGGCGAGACCGACAAGTTGTGCGAATACGCGCCGCGGCAATTGCTGGATCTGGTCTTTCAGGTGTTCGGCGACAAGGAGGTGCTGGATGCGTATGACGAAGCCAAGCGTCACCAGCGCGACACCGAAATCGAATTGCAACGCTTCGAGGCCGAGCTGGAGTCGTCTAAAACCAATCTCGAGGGTCTGCGACTAAGGGTTGCAAATTATCATCAATGGGAGGGTCTAAACAAGGAGCGCAAGGATTTGCAGGAGGAAATTCTGCCCACCCTTGAATATCACGAAACCAGAGAACAAGCGGCACGCATCAGTAAAGCGCTACGCGACACCAAGAAATCGTTGCGTTCGCAAGACGTTCAATTGTCGGACAAACGCGCCGAACTAGCCCAGCGCGCCAATACGCTTAGTGCCGCACAACAGAACGAAGCGGAACTGGAAACCGAAAAATCGACACTGGAAACCCGCCTGCAGGAAATCAACGGCAAACTGAAACCGAAAGAGAGTTTGCTGGAACAAAAACTACGCCTGCAAAAACTGGCTGCCGACGCCGGCGCCGACATTGCCGAAGTAGCCACCGCGCTGCAGGGTAACGAAACGGCTCTTACACGCCAGCGCCAAATCCGCGATAGCCTTTCGGCCCGGATTGCCAGCGACAAAGACGCCATCGCTGCGTTGCAAGGCAAAGCTGCGTTGCCGGAGCCGGAGAATGTGCGCGCAATGCGGCGCGCAATGAACGAGGCCGGCATTCGCCACCTGATGCTGCCGGATATCGTCGAAGTCACCGACCCGCGCTGGCAAGCGGCGGTCGAAGGCGTATTGCGCGGCTATGCATTTGTGATGCTGCTGGAAAACCCGCGCGATGCCGTTGCCGCCTACCGGCTCGGCGAAAAAGAGCGTTACGGACATTTTATCGTGCCGGAGCGCGTTGCCGCGCCGGCGGCCGACGATCAAAGCCTGTTATCCGTCGTGCGCTTCAGCGCGGCGGCGCCTGCATGGCTGATCGACCAATTGGCACGCATCAAGCGAGTCGACTCGGTCGAGGCGGGAATGCGCATGGCTGGTGCCGACGAATGGATTACGCCGGACGCATTCCATCGCGAAAGGCGCGGCGGCCGTTCGCTGTTTGTCGAGGCGGCACGCTATCGCTTCGGTCAGGCCGGTCGCGCGCAACGGCTGGCGGCGTTGCAAAATGCCCTGCCGGCGTTGGAAATCGAGGAAGACCAATTGACACTGAAGATCGGCAAACTGGCCGGCGAAGTCAGCGCGTTGAAAGCGCGTCTGGCCGGCGTCGACGCGGCCAAGGAATTGGTAGCCCGCCAAACCGAGTTCGACGAGGCGGAACACAGCGCCATTCCATTAAAAGCGGCACGCACCGAAGTTGGGACACGCCTCGGCGAACTCTACCCGCTGATCAAGCACTCGACCGAAACGCGCACCCGCGCCGACACCGCCTGGCAGAATACCAAGACTTCGCTAACCGACAGCCAGAGCCAGCAACGCCTCGCGCAAAAGCGATATCGCGAGGAGCGCACTGCACATGCGCAAACGCTGGTCGAGTTCCATCTGGCGTGGCGACGTCTACCCTTCAATTGGCGCAAACCTGCGCGAGGCATGGCCTTGGCGACTGAGCACCAAAATGCTCATCAAGTCGATCTGCGCATCAAGAGCTTGATTGCCAATCTGGCACTGGACAACTGGGAAACAGATCCCACCGTCGTCGATCAACACACTCGACTCAATGAGCAGTTGCATGGGCGCCAAACTGAAACCGAAGAGCGACGTTATCAAAACAACCGCGCGATTGAAGCGACCGGCAATGCACGCGGCGCCTATATCGAGCGTTTGCGCTATACCGTCAAGACATATAGCCGCAACATCAAGGAATTAGGAGAGCTCGCCGGCATCGAAGTGCACTCCGACCCGGTTCGTCTGGAAAACGACGACGTCCAGTTGGCGCAGGCCGGTTTGCATGTGCGCTTCAAATTCGACGGCAAAGGACCGATCGGCATGAACGATGGCGAGGCTTCGGGCGGACAGCAGGTGATGAAGTCGCTGATCCTATTAATCGGCTTGCTGAAATCGGAAGATGGCTCGGGTGGGTTTGTGTTTATCGACGAGCCGTTCGCGCATCTGGACATCCGCAACATCCAACTGGTTGGCGAATTCCTCAAAAACACCGACGCTCAGTACTTGATGACGACGCCGCTGACCCATAACACAGACGTCTACGATCCCTCCGAGCTGACCCTGATCACCAGCAAGAAGAAAAAGGACATGGATTGGGCGCAACCGATCTTTGTGCTGCAGCGACGCGTGGCGGCTGCAGCCAAAGTAGCCTGACAAGGTTGTTTGCGACGATAAAAAGTGGCGAAGTGCGCCGCGCCGCTTTACCCTGACATGGTATTATTGGTCGGATATTCATCGCTCATATAGAGGGCGCAGCAGAACCGACATCCTGCTGCGCGAAGTGGTGTATATGCCATTACTGTCGTTGCAACGAGAGCATTGCCTGCATCGAATACCTATACGCGTTCGACAAAACTAGGTATTATTGCTTAGAATAAACAAAGCTTTATGTAGTTAGAATAAGTACTGGCTCGATTAATTGTTTGTGCACTCAGTCAACAGGCTGCGCAAGCAAGCGTTAATCGCTGCTCATGAATCAAACCCTCGTGGGTAGTGAAGTTAGCTAGTTTGCAATTGTATCGCGAATACTCAGGACGATCATGGGCAAGATGCCGGATCCAATCCCGTTACTCGCAACGCCAAGGTATTCAGCGAATGCCAATAACAAGGTCAAGGCCGTGCCGACCGGCATTGCACATCAATTGCCGGAGGGCAGACACATGCGCTCTCAGACCGAAAACTGAAAACCATAAAGAAAGACCCAGATCATGACCGACGCCGCAGATGATTTTGATGCATTGTTTGATGAGGTGTCTGCCCAGCGAAACGACACGGTTGCCGCTACGACACCGGTGCCGGAACCGGTAAAGACTCAAGAACCGGTGCCGGCCGATGGCGCCGAGGTGGAGGATCAATCCGGGAAGCCGATGTTTGACCGCCTCGGCGGAATCGTGCGCATGCTGCACGATTCGTTGCGCGAACTGGGCTACGATCGTTCGATTTCCAGCGTGGCCGAGCAGATTACCGACGCCCAGGATCGGCTTGAATATGTCGCAACGCTGACCGAACAAGCAGCCAACAAGGTACTCAACGCGATTGATGTCGGCATGCCGGAGCAGGATCTGCTGCAAAAGAAGGCCAAGGATATGGACGCGCGCTGGGGATTGTTATTTGAAGGCAAGCTGAGCTTGGAGGAATTCAAAGTCTTGGCCGGCGATTCAAGACAATTTGCGGCGGCCGTCGGCGATGCCACGGATTCTGAAAAAGCACGCCTGCTGGAAATCATGATGGCGCAAGACTTCC
>PKWO01000089.1 GCA_003132085.1 Oxalobacteraceae bacterium
AGCGCGATGGCGCCGCCGTTGACGTTGAGGCGTTCGTGCGCCACACTCAATTCGCGCATCCAGGCCATGGGCACGCAAGCGAAGGCTTCGTTGACCTCGAACAGGTCGATGTCGGCCAGCGACATGCCGGCTCGCTGCAGGATCCGGCGGGTCGCTGCGATGGGGCCGGTGAGCATCATGGTCGGATCGGAGCCGACAGTGGTGATGGCGCGAATGCGGGCGCGCGCCTTGTAGCCGTGGACCTTGGCGTAATCGGCCGACATCAGCAGCAAGCCGGCCGCGCCGTCGCAGATCTGCGACGCGTTGCCGGCGGTAATGCGACCGCTATCGGGACGGAAGCTGCCCTTGAGCGTAGCAAGCTTGTCGAGGCTGGTGTCGCGACGTATGGTTTCGTCGATTGCCAAAGTCATCGGCTCGGCGCCTTGGGTTTCGCGCCATTCGTGCACCGGCACGGGCACGATTTCGTGGTCGAAGCGGCCATCGTCGGCGGCTGCGGCTGCGCGCCGGTGGCTGGCGAGGGCGAACTCGTCCATCGCGCGGCGATCCAGTCCCCAGCGGTCGGCGATGCGCTCGGCGGACTCGCCTTGTGCCACCAGTTCGAAGCGCTCGGCCAAGCGCCAGCCATAAAGCTGGCCGTGCACGTCGCGGTTGCCGCCCATCGGCACACGGCTCATGTTCTCGGCGCCACCGGCGACAACGACGTCGCAGGCGCCAGCAGCGATCTGGCCCACTGCCATGTGGATCGCGGCTTCCGAGGCGCCGCATTTGCGGTCCACGGTCATACCGGGCACCGAATCGGACCAGCCGGCGCTAAGCAGACCGGTGCGGGCGATGTTGCCGCACTGTTCGCCCACCTGCGTGACGCAGCCGAGGATGACGTCGTCAACCAGCCCGGGTTCGAACTCGTTGCGGACGGCGAGCTGGTTCAGCACATGCGCCATGAGGTGGTCGGCCCGCACATCGGCAAGGCTGCCGCCTTTGCGCCCGATCGGGGTGCGCACAGCATCGACGATAACCGTTTCTCGTATCACGAGGTCACCTTCAGTCCGGAGCCGGCGACCTTCTGCCCATCATGGTATTGATACACACCACGCCCGCTCTTGCGGCCGAAGTATCCGGCCGCCACTATCTTGACGATCAGCGGACAGGGGCGGTACTTCTCGCCCAGCGTGCGGTGCAGGTACTGCAGCACCGACAGGCGCGTGTCCCATCCGGTCAGGTCACCCAGCTCCAGCGGGCCCATCGGATGGTTCAGGCCGCCGCGTAGCGCGGTGTCGATGTCTTCAGCCGACGCTGTGCCTTCCTGCAGCATGAACATGGCTTCATTGCCAAGCAGTACCGACATGCGACTGGTTGTCAAGCCCGGGGCGTCGTTGACCACCACTACGTCTTTGCACAGGCGTTCGCCCAGCGCGCGCGATTTGGCAATGGTGTCGTCGCTGGTGGCCAGACCGCGCACGATCTCCAGCAGCTTCATCTTGTGCACCGGGTTGAAGAAGTGCAGACCGACGACACGCTCGGGACGCCGGGTATGGGCAGCGATCTCGGTCAGGCTCAGTGCAGAGGTGTTGCTGCCGATGATGGCATGCTCGGGCAGCAGCCGGTCGGCGTCGCGCATGATGGCGGCCTTGATCTCCATCTTTTCGACCACGGTTTCGACCAGCCAGTCGTACGGCTGGGCCGACAAGGTGGCCACTAGGTCAGTGCTGGTGCGGACGCGGGCAGCGGCCTGCCGGGCCTGCTCCTCGCTCAGTTTTCCCAGGCGCACGCCGTCGCCCAGGATCTTCCCGATCAGCTCGACTGCCTTGTTAAGCTGGGCCTCTTGCAGATCAACCAGCGTGACGGCATAGCCGGCCAGGGCGAACGAATGGGCAATGCCAGTGCCCATCTGGCCACCGCCAACGACGGCGACGCGGGCCGGCTCAGTTGCATTTGACATGGAGTTCCTTTGATTGTTTAAAATGATGAACGGGATCAGCGACCCTTGAAGGCCGGTGGTCGCTTGTCGCGAAAGGAGGCGGCTGCCTCCTGGCAGTCTTCGGTAGTCGCCAGCAACGCGAACAGGTCACGCTCCAGCTTCAGCCCGGTTTGCATATCCACCTCGATGCCGCTGCGTGCGGCTTCCTTGGCGAAGCGGGTGGCGATCGGTGGTTTGGCTGCAATCTTGTTCGCCATGCGACGGGCTTCTTCCTGCAGGGCATCGGCATCAGCCACGACGCTAGACACTACGCCCAGGCGATGGGCTTCGGCCGCCCCGATGCGGTCGCCCGTCAGTAGCAGCAGCATGGCCGGCCCCAGGCCGATCAAACGCGGCAACCGCTGGGTACCACCACCGCCGGGGATCAGGCCCAGTCCTGTTTCGGGCAAGGCAAACACGGCATCTGCGGACGCAATGCGCAGGTCGCAGGCCAGCGCAATTTCAAAGCCGCCGCCGAGACAGAAGCCATGCACGGCGGCTATCAGCGGCTTGCTGACTTGATCAAAGGCATCGAACCAAGCGCTGCGTTTTTGCAAACGGCCCTCGATCGCGGTCAGCGGCGCATGCCGCTCACGCAAGTCGGCGCCAGCGCAAAAGCCGCGCGTACCCGCGCCGCACAGCACGATGACTCGCACCTCGGGATCGGCATCAAGTTCGCGCAGCGCCGCCGGCACGCCGTGGCGGATGCCGTCGTTGATGGCATTGATCGCCTCGGGGCGGTTAAGTGTGATCCAGCCGACCGCGCCTTTGCGTTCGACGAGGACGACGGCATTATCGTTTTCCATAATGGCTCTTTTCTGTGGCCACCCGCTTCATGCGGGCAACTTGCCCTCGGCCTTGAGTTTTTCGGTTACCAGCGTGGTCAGCTTGGCCTTGGCGATCTTGCCGCCGGTCGAACGCGGCATGTCCTCGACAATTTCAAGACGCTCGGGCAACTGCCAGATGGCCAGCTTGCTGTCGGTGAGGAACTGCACCATCTCCTGGAAGCTCAGGCTCCTGCCCGGCTTGAGCATCACGAAGGCGCAGGCGCGCTCGCCGAGCACCGGATCAGGCATCGCCGCCACCGCGACTTCCAGCACGGCGGGGTGGGTCATCAGCGGCTCCTCGGACGTGCGCGGTGACACGTTGCGACCACCGCGCAGGATCATGTCCTTGATGCGGCCCACGATGCGCAGATAACCATCTGCGTCGAACTGGCCGAGGTCACCGCTCCTGTAGTAACCGGCGGCGGTGAAGGCGTTGCGCGTCGCCTGCTCGTCACCAAGGTAACCGTAGGACTTGTCCGGGCCGCGCCAGACCACCTCGCCTGATTCTCCCTGCGCCACCGGCTTGCCGTCCGGATCCCACAACTGGCAATCACAGCCGCGCACCGTCTTGCCGGCGGTGCTCAGGCGCTTGTGCCTGGGATCGTGGATGCTGGTCATGTTCGGTACTCCGGCATCGGTCGCGCCGTACAGCGTCTGGATTTCGCAGCCCATCAGACGCTCGATTTTTTCGGCGGTATCCACGCTCAGTGCTGCGCCTGCATTGGTGAAGACCTTGAACCTGGCGAAGTCGGCGGGCTTGCGCTTTTCCAGGCCCGGAATCATCAGCGTCAGCTGGGTCGGGATCCCAATGGCCTGGGTGCAGCCGTAGTCAAGCACCATCTGGATCGCAGCTTCCGGGTCTTTCCAGCGCGGGAGGATGACGGTGGTGGCGCCATATAGCACCGGCGCCAGATGCCCGTACATGTAACCCGTGGCGCCGGTGCCGGATGGGGCGATGGCGGCCGTGACGTCATCCCGGCCATAGCCGGTGGCTTCGGCATAGCGATCAAGCGCATTGAGCAGGTTGTTGCTGCTCCATGGGGAAATTTTTGACAGCGAGGTGGTGCCGCCGGACAGCATCAGCGTGCCCGGCGCATCTGGGTCGGGGCGCTCGGCGTCGAGTTCCGCAGTGCTGTGCCCATGTGGCTTGAGCAGGTCGATAAAGCTGCGGAAAGCGCCGGGCTTGCCATCCATCACGAAGATGTTCTTTAGCTTGGGGAGCCGATCGAGCATGCCGGCGATCATCGCGCCATGGTCGAAGTCGCGGTACACGCCCGGGATGATCAATGTGGTGACGTCTGCGGTCCTGAGCGCATGCTCGACCTCGATATCGCGCCAGCTGTCGTGCAGGGGCATGTACAAGCGGCCGATGCGCTGTGCAGCCAGGTGAACGATCAGCTGCTCGGGTGCGTTCTTGCACTGCAGCGCGACGATGCCGCCCTTGGGAATGTTCAGATCCAGCAGGTTGCCGGCAATGGTGTCGATCGTGCGCAGCAACTCGCCATAAGTGATGCGGCGATCGCCTTCGATGATCGCAACCTTGTTCAAATCCGGCTGCGCGGCCGCACGGAAGCGTTCATAAATCGTCTGGTCTTTCCAGTAGCCTTGTGCTCGGAATTGGGCCGCCAGTTCGGGCGGCGTCAGGGGAGTCGTGAGTGCCATTTTCGTTGCTCCTGTTTTTTCTTTAACGCCACTTGGAAAAGTCGGGCTTGCGTTTCTGCAGGAAGGCTTGCGCGCCTTCCTGCTGTTCTCCGGTCTCGAAATAGTTTGGCGCGACCCGTTCCACGACGTCGGAGACGTTGGTGTCGATGTACGACTCCATGTGAAGCCGGAACGAGGTCTTGATCGTACGCAGACAGGTCGGGCTGAGCGCGAGCAGTTCGTCGCACCAGCGACGTACCTCGGCGTCGAGTTCGACCTGGGGCACCACCGCGTTGACCAACCCCCACTCCATCGCCTTCTGCGCGCTGTAGCGCCGGCATAGCATCCACATCTCGCGTGCGCGCTTGTGGCCGATCACGCTGGCCGCATGTGCAACCAGGTAGCCGCCCGCGGGTGAGCCGACGCGTGGCCCGTTTTGGCCGAATACCGAGTGTTCGGCGGCAATGGTGAAATCACAGCAGTAGGCCAGGTGATTGCCGGCGCCGATCGCATAGCCGCTGACGCGGGCGATCACGGGCTTCGGATGTTCGACGATCTGGCGCCCGAGATGGAAATTCAGGCCTTCCAGTCCACCGCCGGCTTCCCATTCCATATCCCCGCCTGCGCAGAAAGCGCGCTCTCCCACTCCGGTAAACACCACAACGCCGACGGAATGATCGGCGCCTGCGCGGTCGAAAGCATCCTTCAATTCCTCCAGCGTGTGGCCCGTGAAAGCATTCAATCTCGACGGACGATTGATGGCAATGGTGGCGATTCCGTCGCCGGTCGTATACAGGATGTCGCCGTAAGCGGCGTCTTTTTCATTGGTAGGAAGTCTTTCCGGACTCTCGCTCATTTATGTCCCCATTAGTGTGCATCCGCACTTGTTCACTCTACGAACGTTTTATTGACATCGTTGTAGCTCGTCACATTAATCACTATTGACAACAATGTCAATAGTGATTAATGTGAAGGTCAGCCACTTAAAATCAGAAAGAGGAGATCGCATATATGCACACCAAGATTGCTGACCCATCAACACCGTTGGTCGTTGATGACCTTGAAAATGGCACCTTCAGGGTAAATCGCCGCGCGTTTACAGACCCCGCTGTCCTGGAGGCTGAACGCAAACTTGTGTTCGATCAATGCTGGCTTTACGTCGGGCACGAATCGGAATTGCCGGAACGGGGCTCCTTCATCAAGCGCAAGGTGGGCGGACGACCAGTGATCTTCGTGCGCGACGAGGAGGGCATCGTTCGCGTACTCTTCGACACCTGTAGCCATCGCGGCAATACACTGGGAACAGCCGCCAGGAGCGGCACGACCAACCGTTTCGTCTGCTTCTACCACGGCTGGACGTTCAACTTGCGCGGAGCCTTGATCAACGTCCCTGACGAGAAGGCCTGGGGTGGCTGCCTAGACCACGGCAAACTCGGACTGGGCGCACCGCCGCGTCTCGACAATTATCGCGGCTTGTTCTTCATGAGCGTGAAATCCGACATTGTCGACCTGAAGGCCTATCTGGGTGGCGCCACCGAATATATCGACGACATGATCGACATGACGGACTCTGAGATGGCGATCGCCCCCGGGCAGCAGTCGTATTCGATGAAGGCCAACTGGAAGCTCCTGGTCGAGAACAGCGCTGACGTCTATCACGCGCCATTCACGCACCAGCGCTTCTTCACCCAGTTCATCAAAGACATCGGGGCTGATCTGCAGGAATGGCAAAAAATGGCGCAACAGACGACCGACAACCGGGTCATTGGCTTTGAAAATGGCCATTCGGTCGTGGACGTGCCCGCTGGGCCGCTGCCAATGAATGCCAGCGACCCCGCGCTCCTGAGTGATTTGCGGCAAAAACTAACGGAGAAGTATGGCGCCGAACGCGTGGCGCGCATGCTCGACCGCAGCCGCAACCTGATCATCTTCCCAAATCTAATTCTGATCTCTGCCTGGCGCACGATCCGAACCTTCTACCCGACGTCGACCGACTACATGGAGATTGATGCCTGGGCGTTTGTCGGCAAGAACGACTCGCCGGAGTTGCGCGAAATGCGCTTCAACAATTTCATCGCCTTTCTCGGCCCGGCCGGCTTCGGCACGCCGGACGACGTTGAGGCGCTGGATCGCTGCCAGAAGGGCTTCGCCGCCACCGAAATGGCCTGGACCGATCTATCGAAAGGCATGAAGCGCCCCGGCGGCGCGCTGGCAAACGATGAGTACCAGATGCGAAACCTGTGGCGTCGCTGGGCCCAGATGATGGATCCGCAATACAAGTCCAGCGACGAGAAGAGCAACGCAATGGCTCCCAATAACCAGCCTTAACCGAGGAACCATCCCATGACAAACAAACCTTCCCCTCGCACCGCTGCCTCGCGCCAGGAACTCGAGGATTTCCTGTTCAACGAAGCGGCACTTCTGGATAACCTGCAGCTGAGCCAGTGGCTCGACCTCTTCACGCCCGATGCGCATTACCTGATTCCCGCGCTGGACGTGCGCGACGCCGGCCCGCAGGACGCGCTCCACCTGGTGATGGATGATATGACGCGGCTGAAGTCGCGTGTTGCCCAGTATCAGGGGCGGGCGATGTGGGTTGAAAATCCGCCGGCCCGTACCCGCCGGATAATTGCTAACGTGCGTACCCTCCCCAGTGAGGGTGACGAGATCCGGGTGACCGCTAACTTCATCGTCTACCGCATACGCAACGATACGGTGGATCCATATATCGGCCGCTATGAACATGTGCTGCTGCGTTCCGACGCCGGACTGCGGTTCAGGGAGCGTAAAGCGATCCTTGACCTCGAAGTGCTGCGTCCCGTCGGCAAGATCAGTATCTTTCTTTGAGCCGCAGCCGCCGTCCATCCGGGCGGCGGCTGCATATGTCCACGTCCGTCACGCGCGCGGGCTCAGCTCGAAAGAAAAACAGATGCCACGCTCGCGCCCGTCGGTCCCGCGTTCCTGGCTGGTCCTCGCCGGCTGCNNGGCGACATCCAGCGGCGCGGTCATGGCGTTTACCTTCAGCCTGTTCATCGCACCGCTGGAACAGGAGTTCGGATGGCCACGCGCTACCGTCTCGTTAGGCTTTAGTGCGATGACGCTCAGCCTCGCGCTGGCGGCACCGGTCACGGGCAGGCTGCTGGATCGCTGGGGCGTACGCCGGACCTTGATTTTCGCGGTTCCTCTTTTCGCGCTGTCCATCGGCGCGCTTTCGCTTGCGCCGAAAATCCCGGCGGTTTACCTGCTGTTCTTTGCACTCGCGGGAATCTTCGGCTCTGCTCATTCACCCATTCCGTACGCCAAGCTGGTAGCAGCCTGGTTCGATGATCACCGCGGGCTTGCGCTGGGCATTGCCATGTCGGGCATCGGGTTGGGCGGCGCGATACTTCCGCAGATCGTACGTGTTCTGATCGACAACCACGGCTGGCGCGCCGGATTCCGGGGCCTGTCCATTGCGATCCTGGTGATCGGTATGTCCGCCGTGCTGTTTCTGGTACGCGAGCGTCCCGCGGTGCTGCTCGCCGACACGGCCGCCGCCTGCATGTCCGACCCTGCGCAACCCGGTGTGACGCTGCGGCAGGCGCTGCGGAATTTTCGCTTCTGGGCAATTGCCGTCTTCGTCCTGTTCCTGACCCTTTGCCTCAACGGCAGCGCGGCGCACGCGATGCCTTTGCTAACCGCCCATGGCGTCGCGCCAGGCAAGGCGGCATCTATGCTGGTTGCGCTGGGCCTGTCCAGTCTGCTTGGGCGCCTGCTGACCGGTTATCTTCTCGACCGCATGTTTGCCCCGCGCGTGGCTGCACTCGTATGCGCGCTTGCCCTGCTGGGATTGGCGCTGCTCGTCGGCGGCGATGGCACTGCAGCATTGGCCGCGATCGTGTGCCTGGGATTCAGCCTCGGTGCCGAGGTGGACGTGATGAGCTATCTGGTCAGCCGCTACTTCGGCCTGCGCCATTTCGGCGCGCTGATCGGCTGCATGCTAGGAATCTTTTCTTTGGCGGCAGCAGTGGGCGCGCCGCTCGCCGGGCTCGCCCACGATATGACCGGATCGTACACGCCGGCGCTGATCGGCTTCGGCGCCGGGCTCCTGCTGGCGATAATTTTCGTTCTCAGGCTCGGCCCTTATCGTTATCCTGAAACCATGACACCCGCGCACCAACGCGCAGCGCGCGACGGTTCTCGTGCATAGAGTCGGTGCGTTCATCCTGGGGGAGAAGAAGAAGCCACAAGCAGCGTCGAATGAGCTACTGTTCGGGAAGCGCTTGACTTGCCAAATTTGTATTGGTAATAGAGTCAATACAACTGCTGGGTTTGTAGGCTGTGCCAGATGGGAATGTTCCGCATCTTGAAGGCCACCGACGTTACGTGCACGTTGCGAGTTTGCGGGGCGATGCTGTCGTGCCGCAAATTCTGGCCCTATCCAAACCAAATTTCCAGGTTTCGACTGTTCTCCTCCTTTTCCACCTAGTCCGCCTGGCTCTCCGATTTGCCCATCAGTGAAAAGTCTGTCTTGACTTCCTTGACTTCCTCTTATATATTGATAATTATATTAATAATAATTTCTGGAGTGTGCGCGGTGCATAACTCTAAAGAAAAGAGTTGAATCATGGCTGATCTGGAAGCGATTGGGGTGCTCGTGCGCGAGTCCGTCTAAGCGCTGGGGTCGCTTGATACACAGAGGAGACAGTTATGTTTGCCGCCCCAAAAGCATTTGTGTTTTTGTTTATAGGTGTGTTGCCAACGACTTGCGTGAAGACTGACCTATTCAGCATCCCTGATAAGATGATGGCAGCGATCAAAAATAGCGACGGTCAGCAGGCTGAAATAGCACCACCTGTGAGCGATATGCAGACGTTTTTCAGTATTGCCAGAAAGTGACCTATGGCAACACCTGCCGCCATAGGCAGCGGTCCAGTTCCTGCCGCGCGCGCCCCCTGATGCTTTCCAAATACTCGCTCTGACCATCCCGCGCTTAGGGCGAACAGGCGGGTTATGGTCTATGACAAGGATGAGTCAATTCAAGGGCTGCAATGGATCGACCAGCTTGGTTTTCCAGATCACGTAGGTGCCGTGCTTGGAAGAATTTATTGGAGGGCCGACGACGAAAAATTGCTTTGCTCGCCTTTGCCGCCAAATGAGCCACTGGCCGGTTCGAGACCGATACCAATGGCTGTGCGGGGCGCTAAAGAGTTACTTAGGCATGCCTGACAAGCTGACGCCGTCTCGTCGATACTCGATGGTTTTGCGCGCTTTCGGTGGCACCTGTCCAAGCAGTTCCACATTTGGTTGCTTAACTATTGTTTTGACGATGCTCTTTTTCGCGTTGACACGGGCAACCCCCATTTCAGCTTGTTGTTTCGCGGGAGCGAATTGATACCACCTCAATATAAGACCCAATGCGGCCAGTGCGACCGGCAACAAGTTCAGAATCCACATAATTTTCTCCTGCTCTAAACATTCAATTTGTGCATCGCAGCATACAAGAGAATCTACTATTCAGATAATTTTCATTTTGAATATGTGATATTCAATTTTTGAATATCATTGATGGAGTTGCTCAGAACCGGATGGGTGCCAAAAAACGAGGGGGCTGTTCCTGCTGAACTCTTCCGCAATTTTCACCCTGAAATCCGGCAATACACGCCGCTTCGCCGCCGGAAGAATCGGAAGTCTCTTTATAGTCAGTCTACTGTTAAACTCTTGTCGCCAAAAACTAGTCTTCGACGGCGGCTTAGACGTGCGGACAGTCAGGTCCCGCAGCCGGGATGCCATTCAAGGCTGCAGTGACAGATGATATTTTTCTGCATGAGTGATTTTTATCTTGAATCCACTTACCATTTGATTTTGTGCTTTTCTTCCGTTTCTCGATGCCGCGCGTCATCCGACGAGTGTAGGTAATTGCTGGTAGTGGAAATCGATTCATGGCCCAAATTGTCGCGAACATTACTCAAATTTACGCTGTTGTTGGCCATGTGAGACCCCGCTGTATGGCGCAACCAATGCGCCGATGCCTGGTCAACCTGATCGGCGACGGCTGCGAAATCGCTGCCGCGTTGCCTGATTCGGGTCGCCGTATTTTCAAACACCTTCTTGACAATTGCATGCACGGCGCCGCGCGTCAGATGACGCTTTAAGTTGCCGATTGGGAGAAGAAGCGGATTTTCTTCGCCCGCCAGTGGAGTAGGGGGCAGTCCTTTTTCTCTTCGATAGCGGGCAAGCTCGACCATCAATTCGTCGGTAGCAGGGACGATTCGAGTCTTATCACCTTTGCCAGTGATTTCCAGCCACCAGCGTTCGTCGCCATCTTTGTCACGCCGGCAAAAGAAACCTCCCATCGTATGTTCAACGACTTCCGAGATGCGCAAGCCGCACAGATACAACAATGAAAACAACCACCGCATTCGGAAATAATGATCGCGCTCGCGCTCCGTCTCTTTCGGCATCATGTCGATGGTGAGCTTCACTTCTAGCCACAATTCGTCGTCGAGGTAACGGGTGATGCGCGGTTTCGCCTTGCGGGTACGCTGGCGAGATAACGCCAACGGATTGCCAGCCAGGTATCCGGCATTGACTAGCCACGAAAACAAAGCATTGAGAATGATGACAGCCTGGCGTCGGCTGGTAGCGGAAAGCGGTCCTGCGAACGGCCGCCACTCGGGATCGGCGCGAGCGAATTTGCGGCCGCCGCGCATAACCCAACGCGCTGCCGGTTGTGGATCGCTCAAGAATTGCTGGTAAGCCAGGACATCCTCGTGGGTTAGCGATGATATCGGTTTAGCAAGTTGAACGGTCGACCAGAGCAATAAGCGTTCGGCTTCCTTGCGGTAACCGTCGAATGTGGTCTTGGTGTCGAGGAAGCGCGCAAGCCAGGCCTTGATCGCGTCAACATCATTGTTTGCCGCGATTTGCGGACGGTTGCCGGCGGCGCGGTTCGTCCCATCGCGTCCATCGATGTGCGGAGAAAGTTGGACGTGCTCGAGCGGCGCGAGCACTGGAACAAAATTGGAATCTGGATTAACGGATGGCATGTTTTAACATCTTCCACACTGTGTCAGTTGTTTGGTCTTCGTCCAGAATCAGCACATAATTCTTGTGAAAGACCAATTCGATTATTGTTCCTGGAACAATAAGGCCGATTCTTCGAGGACGATTAGGATCGGCTAACTTCTCCACTTGGTCATTAATCTCCAACCAAAGAGCGGTTGCAGCCTGTCGGCTGTCTTTGGCGATATACACTTCAATTGCATCAAGGTCGTCCAAATGGGGTTGTGTGCGTACTCGCGCTTCACAGGTCGTCATTCTGCCGTTGCTTGGCCGCGCGAATTGTCGCGCACTCGTCTGGTTCAAATAGTGTATTCGTGCCGTTGGTCATGGCATCATGCGTAGCCTGGATCTTTTGCTGCGCCCACTCGCTGTGCGAAAGCGCAGCGTGCGCCGCAGTTAGCCGCCTGGACATATCCGGTCGCTTGATCGCCTTGGCGGTCGGATCAAAATTCGCGGCGTTAACCTCATAGTGCGCTAGACGCACTTTGTCACGCATGAAGCGAGCAACCGCGTCGAGCGACGTAAACATGCGCTCCTTGATTTGGCCGCCACGGGTGCGCACCGACACCGTACGCTCAACCACGCAGTATTTGACGGTGATTTTAAATGCGCTTTTGTCGGCCACCACGGTGGCGTGTCGAATTGCATTGGCATCCACCAGGTCTTTTAGGCTCTGCGGAGCGATCAGTTCGGACATTTCTCAACTCACAATATAATATAGTTTTGACAGTTTATCTAATATTGTGAGTTGCGGCCAGAGTATGACGGGATTTTATCGTTCATACGGCTTCGTTGCGGGGACACGTCAAACCATTGCAAGTGAAATAATCCGTTTGGACAGTACTTGTTAGCGGCGGTGCAAATGTGGGCTTAGATTGTGCACGCACGCGGAACGCGGATGGGACGTTCAATGGCAAGGGACTCGCGAAGGCCCCTTGATGTATGTAACTGAACAATCCTGCAGATCAGAACGGCGGGTCGTTCACACTGGTGAGGTTGATTTCGGCTTCCGCGCCTGCCGGCGCTGCTTTTTGAGCAGAGCCTGGATCGGGATCTGGTCGCGATGCCAAATCACCTCCCGCAAATCATCGAGTATCTCGAATACGGCCAGGCGGCCAGATCAGCGAGCCTCGGCCGCCGCCGCTTCGGCATCAGCGCCAGCCGGGATACGCATCGGGGACGAAGGGTCGGTCGCCGCGCGCCACACGGCTTCGGCGACATCCTGCGCATGGGTGAGTGGAGACGACGTGTCCCCCATCATTGCGAAGAACTTTTGCACGATGCCGACATAGGCCTCGTGGTCCAGGCCATGCATGTGGGAGCGTCCGTTCTCGCCGAAGTTTGTTTCGAGCGAGCGACCGGGCAGCACCAGGCGCAAGCGCACGCCAAACGGCTTTAGCTCGATTGCCATCGACTCCGTGAACGCGTTCACGGCCGCTTTGCTCGCGCTGTACGCGGCAATCAGCGGGTACACCGTCCGCGTCACGCTTGACGAGACGTTCACGACGACGCCGGCTTTTCGCTGTCGAAATTGGGGAGCCACTGCCTGCGTCATTGCGATTGTGCCGAAGGTGTTTGTCTCGAATACCTCACGCACCGTCGCCATAGGGGTGAGTTCCGCCGGCGATGCCGCAGCAATGCCCGCGTTGTTGACGAGCACATCGATCGCCCCGGCGGCCTCTACGGCCTTGCGAACACTTTCTGGATCGGTTACGTCGAGCGCAAGCACACTCAGGCGATCGGAAGGAGGTAGCACGTCGAGGCGCGGCGTGCGCATCGTGGCGACGACGCGCCAATCGCGAGCCAGGAAGTAGCGGGCGGTTTCGAGGCCAAAGCCTGACGAGCAGCCGGTGATCATAACGGTCTTCATGGGAATTCCTTCATAGTGGTTTGCAAGGGTTACACAATAACTCTTTGAATCCGAACTAACTACGGCTTAAAATCCTAATTTCATTTGCAGGAGTCCGAACGTGGTCGATCCGCTTGCCGAAGTTGTCACTTTGCTGCAACCGCGCGCGCAGTTCTCCAAGCTTGTCCTAGGCGCCAGCCCTTGGCGTATAAGTCGCACGGATACCGGCCAGCCCTTTTATTGCGTGATGCTTCAGGGCGGCTGTCACGTCATGATCGACGGCCACGAGCCGATTGAACTCTTGTCTGGAGATTTTGCCCTGGTACCGTCGACTTACGGCGTCGCCTTGTCTAGCCTCGAAGCACCGCCGTCCGGCGTCGAGACGCCACCGCCGACCGCGTTGGGCAACGGCGAATTCAGACTCGGCGAACTAGATGGCCCGATCGACGTGCGGATGCTGGTAGGTCACTGCAGCTTCGGTTCGCCGGATGCGTCGCTGCTGGTCTCGCTGCTGCCGCACCTCGTGCATGTCCGTGATGAACCCAGGCTGACCACACTCGTGCAGATCATTCGCGAGGAGTCAAGTGAGCAGCGGCCCGCACGAGAAGTCGTGCTCGCACGATTGCTGGAGGTACTTTTCATCGAGGCACTGCGATCCACAGCAGGGACGAATGCGTCACCGGGCCTCGTTCGCGGTCTCGCAGATTCTCGCCTCGCTGCCGCAATTCGTGGTTTACACGACCGTCCGATGCACGCCTGGACGGTCGCCGACCTCGCGAAGGAAGCCGCGCTCTCGCGCTCGACCTTTTTCGCGCGATTCAGCCGCGTGGTCGGCGTAGCGCCGATGGAATATCTGCTCACATGGCGCATGGCGCTCGCGAAAGACCTGCTGCGCCGTAACGAAAATCGCATCGCAGAGATCGCGGAGCGTGTCGGCTACAGCTCGGCAAGCACGTTCAGCGTCGCCTTCACACGGCACGTCGGCCAACCACCGACGCAGTATGCGCGCGAACAAGAGGCCGAGGCCGCCAGCGTGGTGGTGCAATAGGCCGTGCTCAGGTCTGAGCGCGCCCAAACAGGGTAAACATGTTGGTGCCGAGCAAAACAGGTACGATACCGGCTAAAACCGCCAAGTTCCCCCGATGCCGTGCCCAACCATGTGCATGGGTGCCGGAAAGCTTCGGATTGGGCTCCGCTGTCGCGGTTGCAATTTTTCAAGACCAAATAGGAAACAAGATTCCAGGGCAAAACCAGAATCAAAAACCACCGGCAAAACCCGGCCGTATTACAGCACTTACCCTCTGCCGCCAGATTTACGCTCTTTTCAACCGCCGTTCACAGGGCTGCTGAGAAGGCTTTCTAAACGCGATTTTCCGAAGGCACGCGAAATGAATGTCAATACCTATATCGATGCTTAATAATATATTCGACATTATACTAATAATGTCATAATTATGAAGAGGGCAGCGATGTTTTTAACGTGATACGTAGTGTCGGNNGTCGGTGATCTGGTCAACGCGGATGAGTGCGGAAGACCAAGGCATTCGGCAAGGCGCTGTCAAACTCCCTGCGGTCGGGCCAGTTGCGACACGGCACCTCAAATTACTATTGCCGTGCGCTGCCTTTCCCGCTCGGATCGAGGAATTCGCTGAACCTGTACTCTGCGCCGGTTCGACTCCCCCGCAACGCCCTGACATAAAATAATCGTCGCACCAACCGTTAATTTTTGCACGAATGTGCCACTATCCCTCCCCCCCAAAGACAACTGAAGCACAGGACATTGCGCCGCTGCCGCCTGCTCCAGATCAAGGCAAGGACAAGCAAACGGGAAAACCTGCACTCGGTGTCACCTTTTGGCATAATGGCGCCACTTGAATCGCTACTTCAGGGGCTGTAAGCAAGCGCGAAACCGTCGTTGTTCCGGTTGGTGTCACTCCAGCGAAATTAATATAAAGATTTATCGGCAGCGTTGCTGAATCAAATTCGCGCCCAATCGCTCAGAAAGATTATCGGCTAGGCGACGAATAGCGTGTGCAGCCTCTTCTTGTGTATCAGGATTGACGTCATGAGAAAGGAGGCTAACCGCCACGCCAGCTATCGCATGCTTGCCACTAGACCCGAAAACTGGCGCGCCAAAACAATGCATTCCATCGCGGGTTTCACCATCGTCAATCGAATGGCCGCGCACCCTGATCTCCGCGATTTCCTTTAGAAAAGCCGCCAAATTGGGTGTGCCTGCCGGCGTCAGCGGTTTCGGCCAGGGGTCGCTAAACAGGTTACGCACTTCCTCGTCAGTTTGCGTACTCAGCATTGCCTTACCAGTCGCTGTGAAAGGGGCCGGCAGACGCATGCCGATGCGGAATGTGACGCCCAAGGGCTGACTGCCATTGCGGCAAGCAAGGTACACAACACTGGTTCCATCCAGCACTGACAGGGTAAAGGTTTCTTGCGGCAATACTTTAATATCATCCCACGCGGTAAGAAATTCCTGGGCTATATCCGAGCGTGCTAAAAACGCGTTGGCCCAGCTCATTACATGGGGCCCCAACGTCATCTGGCCGCTATCCAGGCGCATAATCAGACGCAAATGCTCCAGTGTTGCGCATAACCCATGCAGCGAGCTTTTCGGCAGATCTAACGTGCGCGCAAGTTCCGTCAAGGACAACGGCGTCGGCGATTGCGAAATTAGGTCAAGAACACGGGTAGCCCGTAGGACTGCGGGAACACCTTTTTTTTCTGTCGTCGCGTTATCTTGCTCGACGACTTGCATCTTTGGTCGAATGATCGATTGTTTGTGGTTCATGGAAGATGGAGAATTTTAAAATTAGAAATTTTATCCGAAGGTTGATGTGATTCTGCAACAAAGCTCCGCAATCAAACGATCAAAGTGCCCAAAACGCTATTGACTTGCTAAAAATTGTTAAATATTATAAACGAATATTCATCGAAATGAATGACGTTCAATATATCGAACAAAACGAGAGCATCAAGACACTACATTACAATACAAAAATTATCTTGATTTAGTAAAAAATCTCTTGACTTGCCAAGTATTGCTCAATATCATAATAAAAAAATTCAGGTAACTGAATACAGTTCATCTAAGTGAACAACCAAGGAGACGACAAAATGTTTAAGGGTTACGTTGGAAAAGTGTCAGTGTCGCTGACGCTAATGTTGGGGCTATGCGGCCCTTCTATGGCAGCCGGACTGGACGAGATATCGCCGGATGTTGCAAAGCGCCTTTACGCAAAGGAATTGATGGATCCAATGCAGCCGATCGGCCCCAGCGCCTACCGCGATTGGAAGCCCAAGAAAGGGCCGCCGTGGACCATCGGTTATGCTAGCTCCTACGCTGGCAATACATGGCGCGCTGCAGCGATGGATCGCCTCCAAAATGAACTTATCCCGAAATGGAAGAAGCTGGGTCTGATCAAAGAAGTAATCATCACCCAGTCGAATCTTAAGGATTCCACCCAGATTCAGCAAATGAGGCAGCTCGTCGACCAAGGTGTGGATGCGATCATCTTGTGTTGCTCAAACCCGACTGCTCTGAACCAGACGATTAAATATGCCTACGACAAAGGCGTTCCGACATTCTCAATGACTGGTTACCTGACNNTGTCAACTATCAACTCGCCGGCCACCAAATCGGCACTTGGATGGCTGAGCAAATCGGCAAAAAAGGTAACGTGCTTGTGGTGGAAGGAATTCCGGGAACATCCGGATCAGACTCGCAGGACCGCGGCGTAAAGTCGGGACTTGCAGCCTATCCCGACGTGAAGATCGTCGGTGATGTTGCCGGCATGTGGACCGATCAGGTTGCCCAGGCCGAAGTCCAGAAGTGGCTTGCCACCCATCCGGGTCAGTTGGATGGGATCGTCGTGCAGTCTGCAGCTGAGCTTGGCGTCTTGCGGGCGATGCAGCAATCCAACCGTCCGATGGTTCCGATTGCGATCGGTGGCGAGAGTGGAGCGCTGTGTTATTGGCGCAAACATCCCACGTTCGTTAGCGCCGCAATTCAGACATGGCCGCCCGGCGACGACGTGGAGCTAATGTGGAACATCATGATTCGCACCTTGGAAGGTCAAGGTCCGAAGACGCAATCAATATTGGTCGATCCAGTCAAGCTCACTATCGATGATATCAACAAGGCCATACCCGACAAGTGCAGCGAGGATTCGGACAAGTGGCTAAACGTCGGAACGGCCAAGTGGGGCAGCAAGACCTATCTGGATCAGTTCTTCCTGCGTCCAGCCGATCCAGAGAAGTTTAAGCATTAACTCTCTTCCAAAACCAAAAGGCCGAGCGTAATTTAATTTTGCCGCTCGGCGTGCTGAAATGGAGGAAGGATCAAATGATGCTTTTTCCCTGGCAAGTAAATCAGTATTCAATCAGGTAAACCGGGCAACGCCACAAGGTGTTGCCCGAGGCTACCTACACACAACAGAATTGAAGCATGATGACTTGATCGCGTGGACCGGATGAGCAATTTCACCAGATCCAACAATGGAATATTCCGGCATAACGATCAGCACCCGTCGCGCTGAATTTTTGTAAATAACTCTTAATGGTAAGGCCTCCTCGGAGTCCGATTATATGAACAACTTGACTTGTTTGCTGGGATGTCGTTGCCTGTCGCACCACATGGCGCGACCGATAGCGCTCCACAAACAAACCTTTGCAGCACAATCAGTACTGTTCAATTCTTAACCGATACAACCGTGACTACCGATAACCTTTCGCGTCCCCAGATAGAAGGTGCCACAGAGCATGCCTCGGCGGTGCCTGTTGCCACTGCAGGCGGCATCGCCGTTTCGGGTGTGCATAAATCTTTTGACGTGACGAAAGCACTCAATGGCGTCACGTTTAGCGCGTCGTTAGGTGAAATTCACGCGATCGTAGGAGGTAACGGATGCGGAAAGAGCACTTTGGCGAAAGTTATTTCGGGTGTAATCCCAATCGATGCTGGCCAGGTATCGGTCCTTGGTCACACGCCAACCACACCGCACGAGGCGCGAGCGCATGGAATTGCCACCGTCTTTCAGGAAGTGTTGGTCGCAGATGAATGTTCGATTGTCGAAAATCTATTTCTTGGCTCGGACAGTCTGTTGTCACGGTCCTTGCCGACCATGGAGAAGCTCAAGGCCGCAAAATTGCTGATGGCCGAATTGACGGGCGAAGCGATCGATCCTGAAACCCTGGTCGGGACGCTACCTCTCGGCATCAAACAGTGGATCACGATTGGCCGTGCGCTCTTAACCAAGCCAAAGGTGCTGATTTTAGACGAATCATCTGCTGCTCTTGATCTCGATTCAACCGAAAGGCTCTTCGCGAAGATGCGCGAATTGCGTGATCAGGGATCGGCCATCATTATCGTAACGCATCGAATCGCCGAACTGATCCGCATTTCCGATAGAGCCACCGTTCTTAGGGACGGTCGAGATGTCGGAGTGCTCGAAAAAAAAGACATCACTGAAAAGAATCTGCTAAGGCTAATGACAGGCAAGGAAGAAACGCATGCAATATCGCGCTCCGCAGTTGAAAAGGTTCTGCATGCAGAAGTTGTATTGAAGGCAGAAAATCTGAAAATTTGGCCGAGCAGCAAAGAAATCGATTTTCGTCTCCACAAGGGTGAGATATTAGGAATTGCAGGACTTGATGGTCAAGGACAGAGCGAATTCGTCCGAATCCTGGCAGGTGTTGATAAGGCGATTCACTCTGAGCCGATGGTGGCGCGTCGCACTGGAGGCTACGCCAACATCATGGGTCTCGTCGATGCGGTCGAATATGGTGTCTCCTATGTCTCAGGCGATAGAAAGCGCGAAGGGATTTTCGCGAATCTGAGTATCTTCGAAAACCTGCTGATGCCGCTGTACCGGCGCAAGGCAAGAGGCGGAAAACTTGGGATTATCGACTGGAGCGTGTTGTCAGGCGTGTTTGATTGGGAGGTGGAGCGGCTCTCTATAAGAATGGGCGATCGCAGCAACAAGATCACGTCACTTAGCGGCGGCAATCAACAGAAAGTGCTGATCGGACGAGCATTTGCCTTGAATCCCAACATCCTCGTTCTCAACGACCCTGCGCGCGGCATTGATGTCGGTGCAAAAGGCGAGCTATATGGTCACTTGAAAGACTTTGCAGCGACGGGAAAATCTGTTGTCTACATGTCTAGCGAGATTGAGGAGTTCGTCGGTTTCTGCTCGCGTGTGATCGTGTTCCGGAACGGCAGTATTTTTGATGAATTTTCCGGCAGCGAGATTGAGCCGGCTGGCATTCTTGAAGCAATGTTTGGACAGGCCAGAGGATTGAAACATTACCAAGCCGATGTGGAGCCTGGGAAAGGGACAGACAGCATGAAGATCGTGGAATTCAATAAAGATAATAATGATTCAGGCCTGAGTGACAAGAACTCATGGAAATCGGCAAAGAGCGCCTATCCGCAATATGACGCCGGCGTAAAAACATCGGCCAACGCGCCTGGCGCTATGCCAAGCAGACCCGAGCTGAGTTCTATCCCAAGCAAAGCAAATAGCTTGGTCGAGGTTGATAAAAACTCTTGGAAATCGGCGAAAAGTGCCTATCCGCAGTTTGATATAGATGAAAGGACATCGCGGAATGAACCTGAATTTTCCCATCAAGGCCCTGCGCAAAGAACAGCAGGTTCAGGAAATTTTCCGAGCAAAGAAAACAATAATTCTGACGTAAGCGATAAGCATTCGTGGAAATCCGCTAAAAGCGCGTACCCGCAGTTTGATTCTGCCGCAACGCCATTAGGAAACGCGCAAAATGTTGCGTATCAAGATTCCGCCGAAAGAAGGAACGGGCAAAGTAGTGCGCCGAGCCTAGGTGACCAGAACTCCCGGTCCGGCTTGCTGGGAAATTCAGGGAAGACCGACGAACGTGCAAGTGGCGGCATTGGGAACATCAAGATTGTCGAGTTCGACAAACCGCCCGTCTACAACAATGCCAGTAGCAGCGCGAAGCAGCGCGAGCGCATCGAAGCCGATGATTTCAACGAAAAGGTAAAATATGAAAGCGCTATCGGGCGCGATGCCCAACGCGGACACATCAAGATCGTTGAATTCGACAATCTGAGCAGTAAGCGGACGAAAGCATGATGATCATGAATTCACGCACTTTTCACAATTTTACATCGACGGTGAGCGAACTTGGCTGAGGTCAGTGTGAAAGCACCATCTTCGTCGACCAACATGTATCTGTTGGTCCCGATTCTATTGCTTTTCCTTTTACTCATCGTAGCTGTGCTCAGAAGCCCCAATCTGATTTCTAGTGCCGGTATCGGCAGCGCCATCATCGTGATGACGCCTCTCGCGCTGGCAACTTATGCTCTGATGGCAGTTGCGATCGCTGGACGCGGGACGGTGGATCTCTCTGTCGGCCCCCTGATTGGCTTTATCAACGTGACTCTGGTGCAGCTGTACGGAGCAGATTTCATCACTTCGCCCCTCGCGTTCTTTGCGTATGCGATTGCAGTGGGTATCGCATATCATCTGATTATGGGGCTGATCATCGTCTTTGTCCGGGTTCAACCGATCATCGTTTCGCTTAGCGGCTACCTGGCGCTCTCCGGCTTGAATCTCGTCATTCTGCCGCGACCGGGCGGAAGTGCACCAGAATGGATGCTACCTTGGGGTCTCGGGACATCGATTTTTTCCCCGATACTGGTTATTCTGGTCCTTAGTACAGGCGGCTGGCTGTTATTTACCAGAACCGCTTTTTATGGGCATTTGCGATTGATGGGGTCGGACGAGCGGTCTGCCTATACCAGCGGTGTCAGGATTTACATCGTACGTCTCGGCGCACACTGCATTTCCGGCATCTTTAGCGCACTCGCGGCGTTGACGTTTACCGCACTGATCGGTTCCGGCGATCCGACGCAGGGTACCACCTACACGCTGATCGCAGTAACCGCCCTTGTATTGGGCGGCACCAGTCTTGCCGGCGGTCGCGGCGGTGTAATTGGGTCGCTGTTAGGCGCAGTGAACATTTTTCTCATTGGTTATGTGCTGGCGACGTTCAGCTTCGGGACGGTGCAGGGATTCGTGACAGACCTCGCCTACGGCTTCATCCTCGTGATCTCGTTGCTATTGACGGTTGCGCTGCCGTACCTTCAGTCACGTATCCGAAATGTTTCACCGTTTCTGGTTTTCGTGGTCCTCTCGCTTCTGTTTATGGGCGTGATTCTTCACGCGACTTACGATTACTCGAAGCCTGCGCCTGTGGTGACAGTTGCAACGGTGGTGCCTCAAGCTGAGGCCACTGTGAGTGTGGACGAGGCGACCACTACTACCCCGCCGGTAACCGAAAACTTGGCTCCAGTTGCGACTGCAACGGAAGCGCCAGTTCTAACGACTGACATTGCGACGACAGCTCAAACACAAACTATGGCACCAGCTCCAATTACAGAAAACGCGACAACTACTGCGCCCGACTCAGCAAAGGCGACTCCAGCGGAGGCAGCCATTCCCTCCGCTGCTGAGGCAGCGACCAAGTCCCCTGCTCCGGCTCCTGGCGCAGCTATCTTACTAGCTCCCGCCGCGCCGATTGTGGCGACAGAGAATTGGGCGGCCTCCAGCGGATTCATCTTTGAAAAAATCGAAGATCAGCAAGGAATTGGCAAGTCGGAATATGCCAGACCGGTCACCTTTGCGTCGATAATAATGATTTCCCTGTTGATCCTGGCTAGGGCCATCGTGTCCCAGACCATGAAGCGCAAGATGACCGCGCTCATTTGGGTCATCATTACGGTTCTATTAGCATTGGGCGTCTACGTTCTGGCGACCTGGATGGTTGAACGATCACCGCCTAGTTCCGGAGGTCGGTCTTCCCCATCTTCCACCGCAACCGGAGTCCAGTCATGAACAAGTCGACTGTACCAGCACTCAAATGGGTCGGATTGGTACTAGCAGTGCTCATTTCCGGCCTAGGAGCCGGCCTCGGATTCTGGCAGAGAGTTCCTGCACAGTACGTAATTTTTTACGCCGCAGCGACATTTGCGTTGGTTGTATGGGTATGGAATAGCTACCTGCCGCGTTGGAGCGGTGACGCCGATGAGGCTGGTGCCAAAGGTGTAGGCCGGCGTGGGCGCAACGGCTTCAAAACCTTCCTGGTACGCTTCCGTTCCATCCTCGCTAGTTTGGTTCTGCTGGTGGCCGCATTCTTGATCGCCTCGGTGACAGTGACGGGATTTTTCTCGCTGATGAACGTCATCACCTTTTTGATTCTCGCGGCCCTCATCATTTTCGCCACACTGGTAAGCAAGCTATTTGTCGACAACCGGAGCGCCTTCATTGGGCTTACCGTGCTCATCGGTATGTTCGCCATTGGATCCCTTAACATAGACGGCTTTTTTTCGACCGCAAACGTCAAATCGATGCTGGTGTTCGCATCATTTCTCGGCATTGCCTGCATTGGCCAGACGTTGGTGGCGCTACTGGGTGGACTGGATCTGTCGATTCCGTTTGTCATCGGATCGTCAAATGTTGGTTTGCTCTATCTGCTAGGGCTAGGTGTCCCATCTTGGCTCGGCGTCGTCATCATTCTTATTCTGGGTGCTGGTATCGGTTTCATCAATGGCATCCTCAGCTTTAGATTGCAGGGGCAGGCCTTGATCTTGACTTTGGGCGTCGGATTTGCGATTTCCGGCGGAACGCAAATACTGACTAGCATTGGTACCGCATACGGGGGCAACGTGTTCGGAGCGGTGCCGGACTGGCTAAAGAACCTGGCGGCAATGAACGGCAGCACGTTTGGCCTGGACGTTCCACCGGTTATTTTCATCTGGATAATATTAGCCGCGGTCCTGATCTACGCCATGAAGAATTCAGTCTATGGACGTTATATGTATGGGCTCGGAGGCAACCGTACCTCGGCACAAAGGTTGTCGATCTCGGAGCGTCGGTACTGGGTCGGTGCGTTCGCCATCAGCGGCTGTGTCTCCGCCTTCACCGGCGCACTATTGCTGGGTTGGAGCGGCGGCGGCTTTATCGGTGTTGGCCAACCCTATCTGTTCATGACGTTGGCTGCTGTCGTGATCGGCGGTACGTCCTTGCTCGGCGGCTATGGCGGCTATGGGTTTACCGTCATTGGCGTCCTCGTGCTTCAGGTGCTTACATCGTTTCTGATCGGTATAGGTCTTAAGTATGAATGGCAACAATTCATCTTTGGCATTCTGATCCTGCCAATGGTGGCCTTGTATGCGCGCTCACCGCATATCCGCACCCAGATTTGAGCGATATGAAACTAATTGCAAATTTGGACATAAACTAAAAAATTCATTGAAATCAATCATGATAAAAAATAGAGAAACGTCGTCAGAAGGTTTAAATAGCGGACAAATAGAGCGACGTGAGTTTGCGGTTGCAGCGTCAGTCCAATATAAATTTGGAGTGTCTTATGAGTACTAAATTACTTCAGGCTACCGATGTGGCAAGCGGCACATTTTTGCTTGTTTTCACCGGAATGGTTGCTGCGACCGTATTGCTCATTATGGGGACTGCGTGGGTCTCAAGGAGGTGGAAGCTTCCGGTCGCTCTATCTGGCATCGTTACGTTGGTTGCGGCGATGTATTACTTCTATGTTAGCAATATCTGGATAGAGTCAGGGCAAATGCCGATCGTCTATCGCTATATCGATTGGTTCATTACCATTCCGCTGCAGGTGGTGACGCTTTACTTCTTCATCAGAGTCATCTCGTCACTATCAACCTGGCTATTTTGGCGCCTGCTGGTGGTCTCTGTGGTGATGGTGCTTGCGAGATATATGGGGGAAGCTGGTCTCATGCATCCTACATTGGGTTTTCTGATTGGCCTTATTTCCTGGCTCTATATACTGGGCGAGGCGTTCTTTGGCCGGCTTGGCGAGCTTAGCGCAAAGAGTTCCAACTACGCCGTGCACACAGGTTTTTTCTGGTTGCGCTTAATCGTAACGGTCGGCTGGGCGATTTACCCATTGTGTTACTTCATCGCGGGCTTTGCGGGCGGGGTTGAGGTACAGAAGTTGAACATCGTCTACAACTTGTCTGACTTTGTAAATCAGATTGCGTTTGGATTGGTGATATTGACGACTGCAATGAAAGACTCGGCGTCCTCAAAATGAAGCTATCGATGATTCTACAGCAGATGAAACGCCTGCAATCGTTTCGTCAATTTAAGAGCATGACACGGACCGTCTCTGAAGCGACCCGGCATGAAATATACGCGAATGCGCAGGCAACGGCGCTAACTTTGAAACTGGTTTGGAGGGTTAAGGCATGAACGGTGCGGACATCATTGCGATTATCATTCTGGCTGCAATTGTCATTGCAGTTATTGTTTACCTGTTGCACTGGCTTTATCGGCACTCATCGAAGGATCTTTCCTTTGTGCGTACCGGATTGGGCGGTGAAAAGGTAGTGATGGGGGGCGGCGCATTGGTGCTTCCCATCGTCCATGACCTGACGGAAGTCAGCATGAATACCCTGCGGATTGAAGTCCGAAGGGCTGCGGAGAAATCTCTGATCACAAGAAACCGCATGCGGATCGAGGTAAGCGTTGAATTTTTTGTGCGGGTTATTCCTTCCGCAGAGGCAGTCGCTGCAGCGGCACGCACCTTGGGTAATCGAACGCTGAACCCGGAAAGCCTTAGAGACCTGGTGCAGGGTCGGTTCGTAGATGCGATGGGCGCCGTGGCCGCCAAGATGACGATGGAAGAAATCCACGAAAACCGGAGCGACTACATCAAGGGCGTCAAGGCGCAAGTTGCCGATGCGCTTACGGCGAATGGTCTTGAACTTGAGGCAGTCTCGCTCACTAGCCTGGATCAAACGGATATGAAGCTATTCAATCCGTCGAATGCTTTCGACGCCGAAGGCCTGACTCGTCTGACCGAAGAAATCGAGACGCGCAAGAAGAAGCGTAACGACATCGAGCAGGACACGATGATCGCTATTCGAAAGAAAAACCTGGAGTCCGAGAAACTCGCATTGATCATCGATAAGGAGAGCGAGTATGCACGCTTGGAGCAGGAAAGCGAGGTCGCGATGCGACGTGCTCAGCAGCGCACTGAAGTGGCACTTGAAAAGACCGATCGCGACCGGGACATTGAGGAAGCGCACATCCGTTCGAAAGAGCTAGTGGATAAGAGTCGCATTCTGCAGGAACGAGCGATTGATGCGGAGCGCATCTTGCGCGAGCAGGAGACCGAGAAGCTGGAAATTCAGCGCCGCAAGACGCTGGAGATGGAGGAGCAGGATCGGGTGATAGCAGTAGCGGTAAAGTCTAAGACACAGTCGGACGCTCAGGCAGCCGCCGAAACCGCTCGCGCGCTATTGGTCGAGGCACAGGAAAAAGTCATCACCGTGCGAGAAACGGAAATAGCCGAACGGCGGAAGCTCATCGAATTGATCGACGCAGCACAACAGGCGGAGCGCGAGGCGATCAAGCTTACGACGAATGCCAGCGCCGAGAAGGCGGCGGCGGTCGATCGGGCGGAGGCCGACAATGCGGCAGCTAAGGCTGCGGAGTATCGCTACGAGGTGGATGCCGAAGGTCGACGCAAGCTGAACGAGGCCGAGAACATGCGGTCCGACGCGAGTCGCCGCAGTTCCTTTAACGCCAAGCTGATCGAAAATCTGCCTTTGATCATCCGCGAAAGCGTCAAGCCGATGGAAAATATCGAGTCTATAAAGATTCTCCAGGTTGATGGTCTCCCGGGGCTTAGCGGCATGCAGCATTCTGGCGGACAGGGTGGCGATCATGCCAACGACGGGGATCCTCGAACGGGTAGTCTTGCGGACAACGTGGTGAATTCCGCCTTGCGTTACCGAGCCCAGGTTCCCTTTGTCGATAACTTGTTGCAGGAAATCGGCATGTCGTCCAACGCCATCAGCAGCCTAGGAAGTCTGGGCGGCCTTGGAAACATCGGGTTGCCTGATGGCAGTCGTCCGAAGGACGATAAAAAGCACTAAACAGGACAGGGACATGATGCGCAGGGCCGCAGCTCCGAACGTCACTCGCTGTTTTCCACTCAATCGTTTGTAGAAGGTTGCATTAAAAATGGCCGTCATTGAAGAAACTGAGAAGAGACTAGCAGTCATCACGAACTGGGCGTTTTTCGGGTCGTTCGGGTCAAGCTTCATATTGTCTGGGTTTAGCGATGGCGATCTGGTGATGGGCCAAATTGGATTTGCGGTACTTGCACTGGGCTTTATCGCTCACGTCATCATCAACCGCATTTTCGATGCAGGCTTCAGCAAGGGCGAAGTTGCATTTGGGTTGATCGTCTTCGGTGTTTCAGTACTTAGCTTCGTTGGAAGCTGGCTATTTGATCCACACTTCGGCGGCGTGAATATCGTCATCGGTCTGGCCGGTTTTAGTGAGATCGTTGCATGCCTAATCGTCTATGTCGTTATCAAATTCGGGCTCAAAGGTTCCTTTACCATGATCCACCAGCTGCGTAACCATTAACCAGAGGCTGCCTTGACAACAAACGTGGTTTGGCTGTTCGTTTTTATCGCACTGTACTGGGTGTATTGCACGCATTGGGGCGTCACTAGCGCCCGGCTTGCGGGGTCGAATCCGAACGATTATTTTCTCGCGAGTCGGCAGATCCCTGCCTGGATCTTTGCGTTGTCGGCAACCGTGATGTCATTTTCTGGATGGACTTTCCTGGGAAATCCCGCGCTGATTTTTCGGGACGGATTCCAGTTTGCGCAGCTTGCACTGTGTGCCATTACGATTCCCCTCACCGGGGTCATATTCCTGAAGCGGCAGTGGATGCTCGGAAAACGCTTTGGCTACGTGACGCCGGGTGAAATGTTTTCGGACTATTTCGGCGGCGATGGAATTCGGCTACTGGTTCTTCTGGTGGCTTTGGTCTTCTCGATCCCGTTCCTTGGGATGCAACTAGCAGCATCGGGTTATTTGATTCAAGTGCTGTCCGGCGGCGCCGTCCATTGGAGCGTCGCGATGTGGGTTCTCACGGCTGTCGTCTTTCTCTATGTATGCATTGGCGGAATGCGCGCGGTGGCCTACGTCGGTACGCTTCAATGTCTGTTCTTTGCCGCCGGAATCGTGGCAGTCGGATTGATCGCATATGGCGCGCTCGGTGGCTTTGGTGCGTTTATTGATGCGTTGGCTAAACTTGGTGCAACCGGTATCGGGCCGTGGGGCAGCACTGCGCAGGGATACAACGCCTATTTCGAAATTCCTGGGGTCATCCAGTTTACCGAGGGTTTGGGCAAGGAAGCCCCGGTCGGCGGCCTTTGGACGAGCTCGATGATTCTGACTTACAGCTTCGCTCTGATGGGAATTCAGGCAGCTCCGGCGTTCACGATGTGGGCTTTCAGCAGCCGCGACCCAAAAGGGTTCGCGCCTCAGCAGGTTTGGGTATCGGCCGCGGCAATTGGCGTCATCCTGGTATTCTTTGCGGTGGCACAAGGTATGGGAGCGCATTTTTTGGGCGCATCGCCGGCCGTGACCGACGCCGGGCTTGCGGTCGCCAAGGTATTGCCTGACCTCGGTTCCGGCAAGCAGACAAATGTCGTCGCCTATTATATCAAGTCGATCGGCGACCATGCACCTTGGTTCATGGCACTGTTAGCAGTCTGTGCATTGGCTGCCATTCAAGCGATGGCATCAGCCTATGCATCAACTGCCGGCACGATGCTCGCGCGCGATCTCTACAAGCGTTTTCTTAACGCCGGCGCCGACGATCGAGCGCAAAAGTTCTTTGGACGGGTCGGCGTCGGCTTGATCTTTCTCGTGGCTCTGCTGATGGCCACTTACCTACCCACCGCACAAGTTGAACTCGGGGCATTGGCGCTGGCGTTCGGCTTTCAGTTGTGGCCGTCACTGGCGGCTATATGCTGGCTCCCCTGGATCACGCGGCAGGGAGCAACCCTGGGGCTGGCCGCAGGTCTTGTGGCAGTTGTGCTAACCGAGCAACTTGGGACGACTGTCACCGAATTTTTTGGCTTCCCGCTTCCATGGGGCCGCTGGCCCTGGACCATCCATTCTGCGGGTTGGGGCATTTTTTTCAATGTTGCGGTGTGCATCATCGTCTCACTGCTGACTCGGAACAAGGGCGACCGGCAGCATCGGATGAAGTATCACGGGTTCCTCGCGGAAACCGCTGCCTTGCCGGCGGAAAAGCAATTTCTGCGACCGGTTGCATGGACCATCACGCTGGCTTGGCTGTTCTTTGCTGTCGGCCCAGGTGCCGTTATCGGGAATGATTTTTTCGGACCACCCAATAAGGGCATCGCAGTTTGGAATCTGGGCGTACCTTCGATTTGGGCGTGGCAGATTTTGTTGTGGGTATTGGGCGTCCTCGTGATCTGGTTGCTTGCTTACAAATTGGAGATGTCGACCGTACCGCGAGGCACGATCAGCGCACAGAATGCAGATAGAGGAACTCCAGAGATTGAGCCGGAAGCCAGGACTAAGTCATGGTTGGGGCAATCACGCGAACAGGGAACAGCGATGCAAACGTCATGAATCCGAGATGAAGAGAAGAACGGACGTGGGAGCACCACTGTATCTGTCAAGCGACAGAGTATGCGCATGTAATGTTTTCAAGCGATGTAAGGTACACCAAACAAGGTTCGCTCGGTGTGAAACGCACATTCAGTACAACAAAGACAAGGAGCAGTAATGGCTATAGACATTAAAAGCTGGGCAAACAAGTTCAAGTCCATGTCCGACAATGATCAGACTATTGCGGCGATGGCCAAGTATTACACTTGTACGTTCATGTGGGACATGGGCGACAAGAAGGTGATCATCGAGATGCACGACGGCAAGGTGAAAAATATCAACATCGATCCCGCTCCTCTTGACGCCTACGATTTCGCACTTCGTGCCGGCGCACAGACGTGGCGGGAGTTTGGACAACCCATTCCAAAGCCAATGTTCCATGGCATCTGGGCGGCAAGTTTTCGCGAAGATCTAAAGCTCGAGGGGAACATCCTGGTAATGATGCAAAATCTTAGAAACTTCACCGTACAGTTTGAACTGCTGCGTAAATGCGGCGTACCGGTCTAAAGTATTTTAAATTAGTTATGTGCGTGCACTCTATCAAAAAAAGGGATTGAAATCATGGTTCGTCATTCGCCCGTAACAGGCCGCTACGTCACCATCGATGTCGATGGTATGGAATATAAAGTTTTCTATCTGCAAAACGGGAAGGGAGTTCCGCTGGTTTGCCAACACACGGCTGGTTGCCATAATCATCAATGGCGCGGACTACTCGAAGATGAGGAAATTACAAAGAACTATAACGTCATTGCTTATGACCTCCCGCGCCATGGTAAGTCAGACCCACCACATAACAGCGAATGGTGGAAAACAGAGTACAAGCTCACTGCAGACCACTTTGTGAATTTCATCGTGAAATTTTGTGACGCGCTTGAGCTGCGCGACCCCATTTTCATGGGCTCATCTTTTGGCGGTAATGTTGCCCTGCAATTGGCATTGCGTCGTCCAGATCGCTTCAAGGCCGTTATCCCGGTTGAGGCCGGTGATTACGCGCCCGGATTTTATCTGGACTGGTGGCGGCATCCACATGCAAACGCGGCGCAAGTTTGCGCCAGCGGTGTGTGGGATTTGATGGCCCCGCAATCCCCCGATATGGACCGATGGCTGACTTGGCACTACTACACGCAAGGGGCGGAGGCATTCAAGGGTGACCTTTACTTCTATTCGGTAGATCATGATCTTCGAGAAGAACTTGAAAATATCGACGGTAGGCGGTGCCCGGTGGTCATGATGACGGGGACCTATGACTATTTAACGCCGCCGGAGGTGACCGAAAATACCGCTCGACGCATCAAGGGAGGCGTCTACATCGAAATGACCGACATTGGACACTTTCCGATGAGCGAAAACTACCCCGTCTTTAAGGTTTACTTGAAAGAGGCGCTGAGAATTATCCGGGAGCGGAAGGGTTGATCGCAATCTGTATGTTGATTAATGACAGGTCTCTTCGCAACCCATCTTGCCGATTCGCGCGTGATGCGGCAAAAGTAATGACCTGATTGGTAAATCGTTTAAAGATGAGAATTTTCGTATGAAATTGGACATTACCGATGCGTCACCATTTGTAAGCAAGATGGTTCATCTACACGAATGCGCTGTGTTTGATTCGCCAGAGCCAGCATTGGACCCGATGATAGATATTCAGACGAATCGGGACGAGATGATTCTTTACGCGCTTCAGTTGCGCCCTTGCTACCATCGTATCGGTCGCATTATCGGCCAACTGGGCGGGCTTTTCATTCTTGCCCAGGCAAGTGGTCGGTTTGAGGTCGATTTTGGGGCAGTAGCGGTGGTAGTTGAGCAGGTAGAGCAAACCGTTGCCGCAATCCACGCAGTCAAGGTTCCAAAGCAAACTGAGCGACACCATGAACGCCTGGTGAAGGCGCTTGGCTTGGTGGCGTCTGTTACCGCGGAATTTGGCGATTCGATGCGGACGCCGGAGCGCATACGCGAACGCTTAGGTTTATGGACGAAACGTCTGAAGAACGCGAATGCGATGGTAAGTGGTGCTGCAGTCGACCGGCTCGGTCTAATGCCGGTTGATTTTAGTCATGCATGTTGTAACTGCGGTGTAGGCGATTAAGAAATAACTCACAAGATTTGACTGCGTTGCCGACGTAAATTTAACTTATAACAGGATATTGAAAATGGCTGAATATTCAATCTGGGTAATGGAATACTCATATGTTGTTAATTGTGCCGTCAGCAGCGTAATTTACGGTGCACACAATCAAGGTATTCGTAAGTTACCCTACTGCTATGCGCTGATTAAAAGCGATGATCATATTGCGATGGTTGACGTCGGTTTCAACCAAAAGGAATACGGCGCTTATCTGGGCGAAAAATTCGGCGTCGAAAACTGGCATTCGCCAAAAGAAGTATTAGCGCAAGCGGGCATTAGACCGGGCGATGTCGATTCGATATTTATTACGCATGCCCATTTCGACCACATGGGAAACATAGGCGATTTCCCTAACGCGACTTTTTATATTCAGGAGCGTGAGCTGTCGAAATGGATCTGGGCGATGTCTTTGCCGGATCGGATGCGCTACATGATGGTGGCAACCGATCCCTCTGACGTACTCCGCGCAGTCGATTTGGCGCGGCAAGGCCGCCTGGTGTGTGTTCCAGGCGATATGGAAAATGTAATTCCGGGAATTGATTTGCATGCGGCGTACGATACGCATACCTATGGGTGCCAATGGGTACACATCCGCAATGACATGAAGCCAAAATCTCAAGATAGCTGGGTGATGGCAGGGGATCTAATTTACGTTTATGAAAATCTGCAAAGCGATGGGGATCTCGTTGGTGTGGAGAAGATGTATACGCCGGTAGGCTTGGCGCTGGGTAGCATTACTAACCTGGTCATGACTACCGAAGAAATCATGAAGGCGGTCGGTTATGAAGTCAAGCGTGTGATTCCCGTGCATGAAGAGCGACTTAAGGACACGTTTCCTTCCAGGATAACCAAGGATGGACTTCGAATTAGTGAGATATGTCTTGCCAGCGGCCATAAATCCCTTGTGTACTAACCATTGAACCTTTGAATGGAATATGTGGCTGGCAGTCGGTAGGGAAATTTTGAATTTTACGAGCAGACTGATGAGAAAGAATAGGCTTGATTGGGGTGCCGTCGCGATGAAGGAAATCATCGAGGGTACTGTGCAGTCGATTGTCTGCCTATAGAGAGTTTTGCTTCGGGCAATACTGGTTGGAGGAAAATCATGGATGACGTGAAGCACCCGACAAAAGAGCAGGTTCGTCTTTATATGGAACAGCGCCAAGCTGAGCGAGAAGTACCGCCTCCAATTGAAGAGTTCCGTCGTCGGTTGAAGTGGAATTTTGAATCTACTCGGGCCACCGCTGCTTATCTGAATATGGCATGCCGAAATGGTTTGTCAGGTCGCGAGTCAACACTAACTTCCGGCAGCCGTTAAGCAGCACCTACATTAGCTTTCCCGAAAAAATGACACGATTTAGCTGAACACGATTGAAACGGCCTAACAAAAAAGGAACTCTCGATGTCTCAATTTACGTTTGAAACTTCACCCAAGATCATTTGCGAGCAAGGCGGCGCTCGACGGCTGGGCGAAATTGCCCGGGGGCTAGGTGCCAGCCGCGTCTTCATCGTCACCGACCACGGCCTGGTGCAGGCAGGCGTCATCAACGGCGCACTGGCAGCGCTGGCGGAATCCGGTGTTGAGGTCACGTTGTTTTCCGACGTCTTGGCCGATCCACCGGTGGCGAGTGTGCTGGCGGCAGTGGCCGCGGCGCGTGCGGCCGGAGTGGATGCGGTGGTGGGCTTGGGAGGCGGTAGCTCGATGGATACAGCCAAATTGGTGGCGTTGCTGGCGCGTACGCCGCAGCCGTTGGACGATATCTATGGCATCGGTTTGGCACGGGGCGCCCGGTTGCCGTTGATCCAGGTGCCGACCACCGCAGGAACCGGTTCCGAAGTCACGCCAATCTCGATTCTTACTACTCTGACCCACGAGAAAAAAGGCGTCGTCTCGCCCTTGCTTTACCCTGACGTAGCGCTGCTCGATGCCGAGCTTACCCTCGGGTTGCCGCCGGCGATTACCGCCATGACAGGGGTGGATGCGATGGTCCATGCGATTGAATCATTCACCAGCCGTGTGAAGAAAAATCCGCTTTCAGATGCGCTGGCGATCAAGGCACTGAAACTGCTCTACGCAAACCTGTCTGTGGCCGTCACCGACGGCGGCGACCCCAACGTACGGGAGAACATGCTGCTCGGTTCGCTGTTCGCAGGAATGGCTTTCGCCAATGCGCCGGTGGCTGCCGTGCATGCGCTCGCGTATCCGCTCGGTGGGCACTACCATTTGCCGCACGGCCTATCGAACTCGTTGGTATTGGGACCGGTGCTCGAGTTCAACCGCACGGCGGCAAGCGCGTTGTATGCTGAACTCGGGCGCGCCATTCTACCCGAGCAGTACTCAGCCGGCGATGACGCGGTTGCCACCGCTTTCATTGCTGCGATACGCAAGCTGGTGGCGGCGATGCCCTACCCGCAAAGGTTGCGCGACGCTGGCGTAACAGAGGCCGATTTGCCCCAACTTGCACGCGACGTCATGAACATCCAACGCTTGCTGGTGAACAATCCGCGCGATGTTGCTTACGAGGACGCGCTGGCAATTTATCAGGCTGCCTACTGAAGAGTGCGCCCGACAAAAAAAACGTTACCGATTCTCGACCGGCTGTACGACCGCGATAGAGCCGCAGCCAAAATATAAACCTTTACTTGGAATAATTACATGATGCAACTAAAAGACCCTTCGCTGCTGCGGCAGCAAGCCTATCTGAACGGCGAGTGGTGCGACGCGGACAATGGCGAAACTTGCCCGGTTACTAATCCGGCTACCGGCGAAATGATCGGTACGGTGCCGCAAATGGGCGCGGATGAAACTCGGCGGGCGATCGCGGCAGCCGACAGTGCCTGGCGCGGTTGGCGCGCTAAAACCGGCAAGGAGCGCAGCGCCATCCTGCGCAAGTGGAATGATCTGATGCTGGCTAATGCCGACGATTTGGCAATGATCATGACGGTCGAGCAAGGCAAGCCGCTGGCCGAATCCAAGGGCGAAATCGGCTACGCAGCATCTTTTATCGAATGGTTTGCCGAAGAAGCCAAGCGCGTCAATGGCGACACCATGCAGTCCCCTTGGGCGGATCGCCGCATTGTCGTCATCAAACAGCCGATTGGCGTGTGCGCCGCCATTACACCGTGGAATTTCCCGTCGGCGATGATCACTCGCAAAGCCGGTCCGGCGCTAGCGGCAGGTTGTCCGATGGTATTGAAGCCGGCGATGGCGACGCCGTACTCGGCGTTGGCTTTGGCGGTATTGGGCGAACGCGCCGGAATACCGGTCGGCGTATTCAACGTCTTGACCGGATCGTCGCGCGCGATCGGCGGCGAGATGACATCCAACCCGACCGTACGCAAGCTGACCTTCACAGGTTCGACCGAGGTCGGACGCATGCTGATGCAACAATGCGCGCCGACCATCAAGAAGCTGTCGCTGGAACTGGGCGGCAACGCGCCGTTCATCGTGTTTGACGATGCCGACCTGGATGCGGCGGTCGAGGGCGCCATCGTTTCCAAATACCGCAACGCCGGTCAGACTTGCGTGTGCGCCAACCGTTTGTATGTGCAAGACGGCGTATACGACGCGTTCGCGAAAAAGCTGGTGGCTGCAGTCGAAGAACTCAAGGTCGGCAACGGCGTCGAGTCCGGCGTCACGCAAGGGCCGCTGATCGACGGCGCCGCAATCGAAAAAGTGGAACAACACATTGCTGATGCGATCGCGAAAGGCGGACGGCTGCTGACCGGCGGCAAGCGCCATGCGCTCGGGCATAGTTTCTTTGAACCCACCGTGATCGCCGATACCAGTTCCAATATGCTGGTGGCGCGCGAAGAAACCTTTGGGCCGCTGGCCCCGTTGTTTCGCTTCAAGACCGATGCCGAAGCGATCGAGTTGGCGAACGATACCGAATTCGGTCTTGCCAGCTATTTCTATTCGCGCGACATCGGCCGCATCTGGCGCGTCGCGGAAGGTCTGGAGAGCGGGATGGTTGGCATCAATACCGGCCTGATATCGAATGAAATCGCGCCGTTTGGCGGCGTCAAGCAATCCGGGCTTGGGCGCGAAGGCTCGAAGTATGGGATGGACGATTATCTGGTGATCAAATATCTGTGCATGGGTGGGTTGGATATGTAATTGTTTGTTAGAAGATAGCCTTGCTTGCAGACCGCGTAGGTGTTATGGATTCGCATGTGAGGCCATTTCGTTATTCTGATACGCTTAGCATCGTGCGCATCGGTTTTCGCAACTTGGGCATTTTCGTCGTCCTTCATCGTAAAACTGACTAGGATTAAAACCCGGTCTTTAGGCCGAAAACCTCTAGTCTTACTGTGTCATAAATTGAATTATGTGCGTATACTGTTGAACTGTCTATAACGGCAGGAGATGGGAATGACGAATTTGGCTGAGCTGGATATGTATCTTGAGCGGCTGTGCGACGCACTGGGCCATATGGATCGCCGGACAAGTCTGAAGGATTACTGTCAAGGGCTGATGCTGCCGATCGCCCGCAAGAGCGTCGAGCCGCTGGCGGCGCACATCAAACCGACGCAAGTACGCGCCAAACACCAATCCCTTCATCATTTCGTGGCGAAGTCGGCATGGTCGGACACGGCCGTCCTGCGCTCGGTGTGTGACCGGTTGAATCCGCAGTCGCCAAGGGCCAGTCGGCCTAACGGATGCGGTCATTCGATTTTAATTTTTCCAATTATTCCGGCGACCGTCCGCCACCGTCAGCAATTTGGGTTAAGCGGAAATTGCCGGCTCTTCGGTCGACTGACTGCAACACCTAAGGACCGGCCAGTCGGATCATAAAAAGTTCGCGCAAGCAACGGCCGCAGCACCCTCTTATGCATAGCTATACATAAGAGGGTGCTGCGGACGCTCATTATCCTGCCCGTGTCGAGGGAAAGTTACTCACCCTACCGGCGCAAGTCGCCATTATTCTTTGCTGCCTTGCATCAAGCGTTATCGCGCCAGACACCATATGGATCAAGCAATTGGCGGGTTATACGAGACATAGTTGGCCACCTTGTCGAAGCGTTCGATGGGACCTACTTCGCGAATAATTACCGGCGCAAGTATCCGGCCAATTCCTGCCACACTGTTTAGAAATTTGTACGCAACTCGTGCGGCAATGGGCGATAATCGCCTAGCTCCACTCAATCAGCAAATCCTTCGCGGCGACAACCGCACCCGGCTTCACATGGATATGTTTGATCACCACGTCGCGTTCGGCCCGAACCATAGTTTCCATCTTCATCGCCTCGATTGACACCAGGGGATCGCCTTTCGCCACTTTTTGCCCGGCTTTGACCGCGATGGTCACCACCATTCCGGGCATCGGCGCACCTAGATGAAGCAGATTGCCATCTTCCGCTTGCGGGTGGCCGACCGCCTTGACGGCACCGACGCGATCGATGCGGATCAGGCGCGGCTGCCCGTTGAGTTCAAAGAACAATTTGGCCTGCCCGCCCTCGACCTCATCAGTTCGCCCCTGCAGACGCAGCACCAGGGTCTTGCCCTGATCGATGTCAATCGATATATCCTGTCCTTCCTGCAGGCCATAGAAAAATACCGAGGTCGGCAACACGCTGACGTCGCCATAATGGCGGAGGTGTTCGGCATAATCGCAAAACACTTTCGGGTACATCAGGTAGGAAGACAATTCCTGCTCGCTGACCACGCGCCCAACCGCCTTTTCGGCCTGAATGCGTACCGCGTCGAAGTCAACCGGTGGCAGGCTGGCGCCAAGGCGACCTGACAACGGCTGGCTGCCTTGCAATATCTTGTGTTCCAGCTCTTTCGGGAAGCCGTCCGGCGGGAAGCCCAACTCGCCTTTGAACAGTGATATCACCGATTCCGGGAAATCTATTTCCTTGTCGGGATTGCGCACATCGTCCTTGGTTAAATCAGCAGCGACCATGAAAAGCGCCATGTCACCGACCACTTTGGAGGTCGGCGTGACTTTGACGATGTCGCCGAACAGTTGGTTGACATCTGCGTAGGCTTGCGACACCTCGTTCCACCGATGGATTAGGCCCATTGCGCGAGCCTGTTCGCGCAGGTTGGTATACTGGCCGCCTGGCATTCCATGGCGATATACGTCCGACGTTCCTGAGCGCATTTCTGCCTCGAACGGAGCGTAGAAGCGGCGCATCCCCTCCCAGTATTGGGAAATCGCAAACATCGCATCGTGGTCGACACCAGGATCGCGCTCGCTGCCCTGAAGCGCTGCCGCGATTGAGCCCAGGTTGGGCTGCGAAGTCAGGCCGCTCATCGCGTCCATCGCGCCATCAACCGCATCGCAACCGGCTTCAACCGCTGCCAGTACACTGGCGGCCGAAATACCACTAGTGTCGTGCGTATGGAAATGGATCGGCAGTCCGACTTCATCCTTGATCGCCTTGACCAGCATACGCGCGGCTTCCGGCTTGCACACGCCGGCCATGTCCTTGATGCCGAGGATGTTGGCACCGGCACGTTCCAGTTCCTTGGCCATCGTCACGTAATACTTGAGGTCATACTTCGGACGACCCTTGTCGAGCAGGTCGCCGGTATAGCAGATGGCTCCTTCGCAGAGCGCGCCGGCTTCGCGCACCGCATCTATCGCCACCCGCATGTTCTCCACCCAGTTGAGCGAATCAAATACCCGGAACACATCGACCCCACCCTTTGCTGCCTCCCGTACGAAATGCTGTACCACATTGTCCGGATAGTTGGTATAGCCGACCGCGTTGGAGCCGCGCAGCAGCATCTGGAAGAGGATATTGGGAACGCGCATACGCAGTTGCGACAGACGATCCCACGGATCTTCCTTCAGAAAGCGCATTGCCACGTCGAAAGTCGCGCCGCCCCAACACTCCAGCGAAAACAGGTTGGGCAGCATACGCGCATAATATGGCGCAATTGCGAGCATGTCGGCGGTACGCATGCGGGTTGCAAATAGCGACTGGTGCGCGTCGCGCATGGTGGTGTCGGTCAGCAGCACGCGCGGTTGTTCCAGCATCCATTGCGAGAATTTTTCCGGGCCCAATTCTAGCAACTTGTCACGGCTTCCGGGCAGGATAGGTGTCTGACGGCTGGATATAGGCAGGATCGGATGCGGCAGGATGCCCTCAGGGCTAGTGCGTCCTTTCATCTCCGGGTTGCCGTTGACCACTACTTCACCGACAAAACGCAGCAGGCGCGTGGCGCGGTCGCGGCGTTTGGCGAACTTGAACAATTCCGGCGTGCTGTCAATGAAGCGCGTGATGCACGCGCCTGACGTGAACTGCGGATGGTTGATGACATTTTCGAGAAAGAGCAAATTGGTTGATACGCCGCGAATGCGAAATTCGCGCAACGCCCGATCCATGCGGGCAATCGCCTCATCGGAGGATGGGCCCCAGGTTGTCACTTTCACCAGCAGCGAATCGTAGAAAGGGGTGATGATCGCACCGGAATAGGCGGTGCCTCCATCAAGCCGCACGCCGAAGCCTGCCGCGCTACGGTAGGCGGTCAGGCGGCCGTAATCCGGCGTAAAGTTTTTTTCAGGATCTTCGGTAGTGATCCGACATTGCAGCGCATGGCCGTTCAGCCGGATATCGGCTTGCGGTGGCACTCCGGCCAACGGAATGCCTTCGATAGTTTGGTGTGAACCGATCATCGCGCCTTCGCAAATGCGGATTTGCGCCTTGACGATGTCGATGCCGGTAACTTGCTCGGTCACAGTATGCTCGACCTGGATGCGCGGATTGACTTCGATGAAATAAAACTTGCCGGTATCGGCATCCATTAGGAATTCGACCGTTCCGGCATGGGTATAGCCGACCGCACGGCCGAGACGCAATGCCGCTGCGCACAATTCAATACGGCTCGCCTCATCCAGGTAGGGTGCCGGCGCGCGCTCGACTACCTTCTGATTGCGGCGCTGTACGGTGCAGTCGCGCTCGAACAGGTGCACCAGATTACCGTGCTGGTCACCCAAAATTTGTACTTCAACATGGCGCGCACGACGCACCAGTTTCTCCAGGTACATCTCGTCACTGCCGAATGCCGCCAGTGCCTCGCGCCGCGCCATTTGCAAGTGCTCAGGCAAATCGGCTTCAGTCTCAATCACGCGCATGCCGCGCCCGCCGCCACCCCAGCTAGCTTTAAGCATCAGCGGATATCCGACCTCAGAGGCCAGTCGTTTGGCATCCTCGATTTCATACGGCAGTGCACCGGTAGCCGGCATTACCGGCACCCCGGCGGAAACGGCTGCTTTGCGTGCGGCGACCTTGTTGCCGAGAGTGCGCATCACGTCTGGACTAGGGCCAATGAAGGCGATGCCATTGGCTGCGCAAGCCTCGGCAAAATCAGGATTTTCCGCCAGAAATCCGTAGCCGGGATGGATCGCATCCACTTTTGCTTCCTTGGCGATGCGAATGATGTCGTCGATGTCGAGATAGGCGGCGATCGGCTTTTTGCCTTCGCCTACCAGATAACTTTCATCCGACTTGAAGCGATGCAGTGCAAAGCGGTCTTCGGCTGCGTAAATCGCAACCGTGCGAATGCCAAGCTCAGCTGCGGCACGCATGACGCGAATGCAAATTTCAGACCGGTTGGCGATCAGAATCTTGCGTATGTGGCGCTGGATATGAAGTTTAATGGTCATGATTTATGTAATGTAGACGGCTTCCACCGAAAATTTCTATCAAAGAAAGTGAGGCGTTGCACCGCCCCAAACCACGCTACCGAAACAACATGAGGAGACATACAAATAAGCTTGGTCTTGATCGAAGTTCAATATTCCACAGCAACGGGCAGCCTAGATTGGTTTGACCATCCTGCTGAAATATTGCAAGCGTTAACTGTACAGCGTCACAGTTTTGCGCACTTTCATTCATACGTCAGCTTCCTCCAACCGGGCGCTCATGGTTGCGAAAACTTTTTTCAAGTAACGAAGAAAATGGATCCCCCGCCGATTAGTCGAAAATTGGTAGAAAAACACACCGTACTCCTCCATCATCATCTTTAGTTGAATAGCGCAGGAGGAGTCGCATCCCCACGTACTCCTACCGCGGGCATAGGCTGATTTTGGTGTAAACAAAACGGGGCTACCCTGTGATAGAAAAGAGTATGGCGTTGATATAGCAATTCAGTTGATTCGACATTTCTATCTTTCCCCGTTCTCTATCCCTACTCCTTTGACAAGCGAGGCAGCGCGCGCCACACGGGCAAGTTTGCGTTCGATCGAACAGGCTTTGCACTCATAGCCCATGCAGTTCCCCGACATATTGAAGAATTCAGCATCCGTGGGCCATAATTCACCGCAAGATCCACAAACCTGTTCTTCTCCCAGTTCTGTTTCTACCACCCGGCGAAATCCCTTTCGGATGCGTTTTAGCGATCCGAAATTATTTGAATTTACCATCTCTATTTCCTATTTTGGGCCGAGCACGAAGGTGCCAACAATGTTGCACCTCATCAGCGTCTTCCTGCTGCAATCGACTGCGCCGCTTTCCACTAACGACAAGATGCCGTCTTCAATCAGATGGGCGACATAGCTGCCGATGGCCTGCTGCACCGTACCGATGGCCGGCATCTCCACCTTCAGAATTGGCTCTTCACTTTCCGCCAGTGCCGCTACTTGCGATACGTATACGTAGCACTTGCCATTGGCAAGCAGCGCATTCGAATTGACTTCCACCACCGCTAAGTGCAGTTTTGCAACAGCCTCCTTGGTGTAATCGATGCCAAGGTTGAGCGAAGAATAGCCATTGGTTCGCCAACATCGGTTGGCACGATGGTGGCATCGCCATCGTGAATCAACCAGATTGCCTGTTTGGGATTGGTGCGTTTACTGCGATAAAGCGCCGATATGGACATCTTGTTTCCAAAATTTATCTACTTATTTTTTTCTTTTATATGACGACAGTCGGCTGACGGCGACAGAATCCGGCGTCACTTGTCCTGAACACCGTCAGGTAGAGAAATCGCGCGCAACAGGATCACCGCTGAAGTGTATCCACGGGCGCGCTTGTCGGTCGTGCTGCTGAAAGCGCTCAATTTCAGCGGCCAGACGTAGCGTCTGATCAATCTCGTCCAATCCGGCCAGCAAGGCGTCGCGCTGCGCTTCGGGGAAGATAAAAGATATCGGTGCGACCCCTTCCGCGCTCACGATACACCCCTGCAAATCCACTCTAACGCGACCGCCTGCGACCGCTGCGGTGGCAAGCAGGTCGATTGACGCTTTGTCCAGCGTGACCGCCAAGACACCGTTTTGCAGGCAGTTATTGAAAAAAATATCACCGAAGCTTTGTGCAATGATGCAACGAATGCCGAATTCGTCAAGCGCCCAGACAGCCATCTCACGGGAACTGCCGCAACCGAAATTGGCTCCAGCCAGCATGATCTGCGCTTCTCGGAATCCGACCTGGTTCAAGACGAAATCCTTATTCTCGTCGCCGTCCGGAAGATAGCGCCAGCTTTCAAATACCCAGCGCGCAAACTGGCCGCGTTTCAATTGGGCGATACGTTCGATGCGCACAATCAGATCGGTATCGATATTGTCCCGCAGCAACGGCGCCGCCACGCCTTCGCATATGGTGAAAGCTCTCATGCTACCTCCTCTTCAGAAGCGGTAAGCCGCTTAATATCGACCGGGGCTGCGATACAGCCGGCAATCGCACTGGCTGCGGCCACCGCAGGACTGGCCAGATGAGTCCGAGCTCCCGGTCCCTGGCGACCGACGAAATTGCGGTTCGAGGTCGACAGACAGCGTTCCCCCGGCGCCACCAGATCGCCATTGGCGCCAACGCACATCGAGCATCCCGGCGCGCGCCATTCAAAGCCGGCGTCCAGAAACACCTTGTCCAACCCTTCCTGTTCGGCAGCATGCTTGACCAATAGCGATCCCGGGACCACCCAAGCGCGCACATGCGGCGCTACTTTGCAGCCACGCACCACGCGCGCCGCCGCCTGCAAATCGGACAATCGGCTATTGGCGCAGGAACCGATGAATACCCGGTCGAGAGGCGTGCCGCTGATCGGCTGGCCCGGCCGCAAATGCATATAGTCGAGTGCCGCCAGCATCGCCTCTCGGCGCGCCGGATCGCATTCCTGCTGCGGATCCGGAATCGTACCGTCAATCGCCATCACTTGTTCCGGGCTGGTGCCCCAACTGACTTGCGGATAAATCTTTGCCGCGTCGATACTCACTTCGCGGTCGAACACTGCGTCGCGGTCCGTCACCAGCGTCCGCCAGTGCGCGACGGCCGCCTCGAATTGCGCGCCGCACGGCGCAAATGGCCTACCGCACATGTAGTCGAAGGTGGTCTGGTCCGGGGCGATCAGGCCCATCTTGGCGCCGAACTCAATGGACATGTTACAGAGGCTCATGCGTGCTTCCATATCCATGGCGACAATCGCCGGACCCACAAATTCGACCGCATAGCCGGTGCCGGCCGAGGCGCCTAGACGGCCGATCAGATGCATAATCATGTCCTTGGCACCGACACCTTCAGCCAGCATACCGGAGAATGTTACCCGCATCGTCTTGGGACGGCGCTGACGAATGGTCTGGGTCGCCAGCACATGCACCAGTTCGGAAGACCCGATGCCCCAGGCAATCGCACCGAATGCGCCATGCGTGCAGGTATGGCTGTCACCGCAGACAATCACTGACCCGGGTAGTGACACACCCTGCTCCGGTCCGATCACGTGCACGATGCCCTGTCTCCCGTCGGCAGTGTCGAAACGCCGAATGCCGTGCTGGCTGCTACTCTTGCGCATCGCGTCTACCATCATCGTGCTCCACGGGGCATCGCCAGCACCATCGGTGCTGCTATCACGCCCCGGCCTAGTCGAAATCACATGGTCCAGCGCGGCAAACGTGAGTTCCGGATTGCGTACCGGCAAACCGCGCTTTTCCAGTTGCCCGATTGCCTCTACGCCGGTCAGTTCATGCATCAGATGACGATCCACATGCAGCAGGCTGACCGCCCCCGGCAATTCTGCCACCTGATGCAAATCCCAAATCTTGTCGAATATGGTCTGCGCCATGATCACTCCTCCGATCCGATTGCATGACGTTTTTCAAATTCCCATACTTCAGGGAAGCCAACCAGTTCATGCAGTTGTTTCATCGTAAGAAACGGCACGTCGAGATCAATGGTCGAATGATTTTTCTCCAGGAATCTGTAACCGGCTTCCAATGCCGCGGTTGCCACGGCCATGCCCAATGCCGGATAGATAGCGACGTTGAACCCCCAATCTTTTAACTGCGGGCTGGAGATTTCCGGTGACAACCCGGTTGGCACGATATTGGCCAACAAAAAAGCATCGATCTCGTCGGCGACTCGCCGGAATTCGTCCGCGGATTCGGGCGATTCGACAAACACGATGTCGGCACCCGCTTTGGCAAACGCCTTGCCGCGCGCAATCGCGGCGTCCAATCCCAGGCTAGTGCGGGCGTCAGTGCGGGCGATGATCAGCGTATCGTCGCTGCGACGGGCTTCGATCGCGACCTCGATCTTTTTGAGCATGTCATCCAGCGGTATCACCCGGCGCCCCGCCGTATGACCACATTTTTTTGGCATTTCCTGATCTTCGATCTGGATCGCCTGGACCCCGGCCGCTTCGTAGCCGCGTACCGTGTGACGCACATTGATCAGAGCACCAAAGCCGGTGTCGGCATCGGCAATCAGCGGCTTGTCTGTACCGGAGGCGATCTGCCGGGCGCGTCCGACCATGTCCGTATAGGTGGTAATACCGACATCCGCCACACCGTTATACGAAGCGGACACGCCGTAGCCGGTCATGTACAATGCCTTGAAGTTGAGCCGGTTAGCAATGCGGGCAGAAAACATGTCGAAGACGCCCGGTGCGACAACGAACTGACCGGACTGAAGAATTTGTTTGAGCTTCGGTTGCACAGACATGGTGGATTTCCTGGTTAATAATTGATGTTAACGAAATTGTAAAAAAACTAGTTGAGAGACCAAAAGAACCATGCTTTGAATGGTCGCTTGACCACTTCCCGGTCTACGATCGTTGAATACAACACGTTTTAAAGGCTCGATTTTCATTCATCACAATTGATATTTTTCTACAGTCTCAACGGCTGATATACGCGGCATCAAGCTTCAGGTTGTGCCAAGATGGTACGTGCCTGGTCGATCAGCGGTTTATCTATGAGCTTTCCGTCTACTGCTATGGCACCATGTGCTCCGGCCGCAATGGCCTCGACCACACGCTTGGCCCAAGTGCGCTCAATCGTAGACGGTAGAAAACCGGCATTGACTGACGGCACCTGCTTCGGGTGAATGCAGAGCTTTGCGCCAAATCCCAGCGCACGCGCACGCGTTACATCGGACAATATGCTGTCAACCTCTGCAATTGCGGTCGATACGCCATCGATCGGCGCCGGCAGGCCGGCATAGCGGGATTCCAACACGATCGCCGTGCGCACTGCGTCCAATGCGCCATCCAGGTCCTGCATACCCGCGTCGGTACAGAAATCGACCGACCCGAATGCAACGCGCGCGACCATCCCGGATTGCACGATTTCACGCAAGGCCAAGACGCCGGATACCGACTCGACCAACGCGAGCAGCGGCTGGCACGCCGATAACCGGGCTTTCACAGCACGGACCATGGAAGCACTTTCCGTCTTTGGCAGCATCACGGACTGTACCGCTGGCAGTGCTGCAAGCGCCAAGTCATCGTCGTGCCATTCTGTCTGCGCACCGTTAACACGTACGCAAACCCTGGTACCCGGGGCAGCATCTGCAAGCCAATCGCGCAGTGCAGCACGCGCGACTTCCTTGGCGTCCGGATTTACAGCATCCTCCAGATCGATAACAACCTGGTGGGCGCCGCTCGCAAGCGCTTTAAGAAAGCGTTCCGGCCGGTCACCCGGAACGAAGAGATAACTGCGCGGTAAGATCATGACAAATTCCTTTCGATATCGATCGTCCTACCTTGCTTGCCAGTCCCGCTGGAAAATCTGGGAATATGCGAAGCGATTCGCGGGGTGAGTGCTGATCGCCACTTCAATAATTTGCTTCTTGCGATTGATATAGTGACGGGAAATGCGCAAGGCCGGCGATAACGGCTTGACTCCGAGCACTTGTGCCATGGCCTTCGGGATCGCGACAGCACAGATTTCCTGTACCACTTCCACAATATGCTCACCGAACTGTTGCTCGATCAGAATAAAGATTGGCGTATGCCTGCTACTAGTCAGGCCCGTCACGGACCGAAACGCCGGATGGATCAATACCTCCGTGAAGCAAATCGGCGGCGAGTGTTCATTGGTACGACGAACACCAGTAGCACGCAGCCAGCGCTCGCCGGGATGCGCATCGACTAGCTGGGCGGTTTCCAAATCCAGTTCCACCAGTCCGGCCTCAGCAATAACGAGCTCGGTCTCAGCCGTGTATTGGCGTAAATCAGCCAACTCTCCCATCACTTGCCGATAGCCGGCTACTGGTGTAGTCGCCACGACATGCGTCCCAACACGAGGCTGCCGCACAACCATTCCCATCTGGGCGAGCTGCTTAATCGCTTCGCGAACCGTAAATCGGCTTACGCCAAACTGCTTGCACAATTCGAACTCCGTCGGTAACTGGCCGCCGAGCGGATATTGACCCGACTGGATCTCATTGAGCAGCGTCTGTGCCAACTGCATATATCTTGGTTGCTGACCGATAAAAGAAACCATAGTGAAAACGCCTGTCTTGTTTAAGAGTGATAGGGGAGCACTGCGCTGCCGCTATTGCACCACCGCTTGCTCCCTTAAGGAAGCGATGCGTTCCGCACTGTAGCCCAGTTCGGTCAATATATCTTCGGTATCCTCGCCGAGACGAGGGGCCGCCCGAGTAGGCAAGCAGTCCCCTTGCACGCGTACTGGGGACGCGACGTTTCGAATCGCGCCATGCTCAGGGTGGATGAAATCGACGATACGTTCCTGTTCCGCGACGAAATCGGTATCGAGCGCCTGCGCCACATCATACACCGGTGCTGCGGGAACCTTGCCAGCGAAACGCGTGATCCATTCAGCGGTGTCGTGCTGCATCAGCACACCGTCCAATTCACGCCGCACGCGATCCCTATTCTTCAGACGCACCTTGTAGTTAGCCAGCTCCGGATCCGTTACCCATTCAGGCTTGCCGACAACATGTGCCAGCGCTCCCCAAAACTTCTCCTTGTTACACATGATAAAAATCCAGCCGTCTCGTGTGCGATACAGCTCACTCGGCGTCAATGATGGATGACTCGAACGCGGCTCGCGCTGGGTGACATGTTTTCCATTGAGATACCAGGTAGCAACGTAGGCTAGATTATGCAACGCAACGTCAAAGAGGCTCACGTCAAGGTCACGCCCTCGCCCAGTGCGGCGCGCTTCCAGCACCCCAGCCAACATCGCCATCGCGGCCGTCGTACCAGTCATCAGGTCGACGATTGACAGACCGAATCGAGCCGGGGGGCCATCTGGATCCCCGGTCAAAGATAGATAGCCTGTCTCGGCTTGCATCAGATAATCGTAACCGGGCCATGCCGCACGCGAACCCGTGCGTCCATAGGCCGACAGGTGTACGCAGACCACTGCAGGGTTGTACTCGGCGAGCGATTGGTAATCGATGCCAAGCTTGGCGGGAAGGTCACCGCGCAGGTTATTGAAAACAATATCGCAATTTGCCGTCAGGTTATGCAGTACCTCCTTCCCTTCCAGCTTCTTGAGATCCAGCGACATGCTGCGCTTATTCCGGTTGAACGCCTCGTAAAAGTGACTGTCTCCTGGCCCAAAGTAGTAGGGGCCAACCACCCGGCCAACGTCACCACCATCGTTCGGGTTCTCGATCTTGATTACCTCAGCGCCAAGGTCAGCCAGATGCTGAGTTGCGAATGGGCCAGCGCCGTACTGCTCGACGGCGACGATGCGAAGGCCTGCGAGAGGGAGGCTCATACCGGATTCCTTTCAATTAGTTGACGCGCAATGATGATGCGCTGCATTTCGTTAGTGCCTTCACCGATGACGAGTAGTGGCGCATCGCGGTACAAGCGCTCAATGTTAAGTTCCTTGGAATAGCCGTATCCACCGTGAATGCGCATCGCCTCCAAGCTGTTTTCCACCCCGGCTTCGGTAGCAAAGTATTTGGCCATGCCAGCTTCCATGTCACAGCGTTCGCCGCGATCGAAAGCCTGCGCGGCTGCATCCACGAGCAAGCGCGCGGCATGCACGCGCGTCGCCATTTCCCCAAGTTTGAGCTGGATGGCCTGGTGTTCGCAGATTGGCTTACCGAAAGTCTTGCGCATCTGAGCATAGGCGACTGACTCGTCCAGCGCCGCTGATGCGATGCCGACGCCACGGGCAGCCACGTTGATACGCCCGAGCTCCAATCCACCTAGGATTTGCTGCAACCCGCGCCCTTCCTTTCCACCGATCAGGCGATCGACTGGAACGCGGTAGTTTTCAAAACGTAACTCGCATGTATCAATACCCTTGTAGCCAAGCTTTTCGAGCTTTCGGCTCACTTCAAAGCCAGGTCCTTTTTCTGCAATCAATAGGCTCATACCTTTGTGTGCTGGCTTTGCACTAAGGTCGGTCTTCACTAGCAACGCCACGGTGTTGCCATACATACTATTGGTGATCCAGGTCTTCGCACCATTGATCACATATTCGTCGCCTTCACGCTTGGCCATCGTGCGGATAGCTTGCAGGTCAGTACCGCAGTCAGGCTCGGTCAAGGCCACGCCGCCGCGCAGCTCGCCGGTAGCGAAACGCGGCAGATAGGCTTGCTTCTGCGCCTCGGTACCATTGCGTTGCACAGCCATGGCCAAAATCAGGTGCGAATTGATGATGCCGCTAATCGACATCCATACCGACGACATCCGTTCGATGATGCGCGCGTAGATGCGCGTATTCAGCCCGAACCCGCCGTATTCCGGCGCGATGAGACAGCCGAACAATCCCATCTCCTTCATTTTTTCGACAATCGCGGCCGGATACTCATCGTCCCTCTCGAGCTGGCGGACGTATGGCTTGACCTCGACCTTGAGGAAGCGGTCGACCATGTCGAGAATAATTTTCCCCTGATCATCGGGATCGATAGTTGACGTCATTTTTTGCTCCGTTTCTATATGCGAATAATTTTAATTGCGGGCAGCGATGCTCGCTCCCAGCCTGTCATGGCTTTTCTGCGAAGATGGCCGCAAGTGCACGCGCGTCATGCTGATCGAGGGTCAACACGGCTTCCGCGACACGCTGTGCATGACTCTGGCTCAAGGCACGCGTCGCGTTCTCCATGTACTTCGCCAGGACATCATCGTTGCCAAGCGGACGGTCGGTGTTTCCCCGATTCACGGCTTCACGGTGGCGCAGTACACTGCCATTCTCCATTTCGACGATGACCTCGCCGGTGTAATGACGGGGAAAAGTAGAGTCCGGGTCCACCTGATAATCCACCTTTGCCGCTAAGGCGAGCACTGCCGCATCGGCAAGCGCTTCCTCCTCCAGCTCATCAATGGTGAACCGCCCCTTCAGTAACCCCGTCGCGACGATATAAGGGATGCTGAACTGCGCGTCATAGCTGTTAGCAGGGCGGCGCTTGTTTGAGACAGGTTCGCACACTGTCTTGACGACCTGCTCCGGCACCAGCACGCACACGCGACGGATACGGCGTACCCTGTCGGCGGTTGCGTCTCCACCCAACTGGCGAGATAGCGCGATCGCAGCATCGGCCGCAGCATGGGTGAAATGGCATGCCGGTATTGGCTTGATGGCCACCTCTTCTATCTGCCAACGCTGACCTAGTGCCTCGGTGGCCAGTCCTAGATCGGCTTGTGCAAGGCGGTCACCGAGATGGCTGGCATAGAGGCCAAAGCGACCTTCATAGGGGCGGCGCGGACCGATATACCCGTGTTCAGCAAACGTGGCCGCAGTAATGCCCGCCACGCCGGCCCAACCGGGATGCATGCGCTTAGTCCATGCACCATCCTCGAGGAATTCGAGGCTGCCGCTGGCCATGGACAAGGCGATACCCTGCGCCATTACCGTTCGCTCCTGATCTAGTCCTCGCAGCCGCGCTGTCGCTACCGTACAACCAAAGGCACCAGCAACACCAGTGGGATGGAAGCCCACTTGATGAAAGCCGCCCTGTGCCACCATACCGACCCGAGTTGCAATTTCCATCCCCAAGATATAAGCGGTCAGCAGATCCACGCCAGAGGCGCCATCATGATCGGCGACCGCTAGAGCCGTCGGGAATAAACTTGCGGTCGCGTGAATCACGCCCCGCGAATGCGTGTCGTCGTAGTCGAGGCCATGGATTAGGATGCCGTTCATCAGCACCGCATCTCGCATGCCAAGAATCCGGCCATGTCCAATGACGCAGGCGGGTCCATTACCAAAGGCCTGGAGCGCCTTCAGCGAGACCGTCTCGTAAGGATAGCCTTGGGACGCATAGGCGATGCCGACTGCGTCCAGGATCAGATATTTGGCGCGCTCCCTCACCGCTGCGGGAATGGCATCGGCGGAAAGCGTAGTCGTGAAGCGTGCAAGTACATCTGAAATATTTTCAGTCGCAAGTCGTTGTTCGGGGGCATTCATCTTGATCTCCTATGTTGGCGTGGTGTACTGATACGTGTCAGCTAGTATGCGCACCGGCACTGTCAGTGCGATCCGGGGAAGGTTCGGGGGCAGATGGTTCGGGAACAACGTCTTCAAGCGAATGCTGGCTGGTCTCGAGTGTGTTGCACCAATGAAAGCGCGAAACAGATAGGCGATTAAGTCGCGCGCCGGCATTGACGTTGCTTATGGTGCTAGTCTTCATTGCTGTCTCCTTGAGTATTCTTATGCGTCATTAATGGTGTGTTTCCTACACAGGGTATTGTTCGTGCCAATCGGTTCTCTGCTGATACTGGTGGCCGACGCGAAACAAAGTAGCCTCACCAAACGGTCGGCCGACCAGTTGCACCCCACACGGTAACCCATTGCCTGTCTTGCCGGCTGGCAGCGCCAGCGCTGGAAGTCCGAGATAGCTGATGCCGCGGGTCCAATAGGAGAAGCCACCAAAGCGAGCCTCGATCTCTCCTTCGCTTCCGCGCACAGTTTCTTCAATACTTGGCACGGCATAGGGCAGTACCGGCAGAAGCAGTGCATCCGCACCCGGCAAAAATTGCTTCAGAAACTGCGCAAGCATCAGCGGTCGCAACCGCAGCGCATCGATGTAGCGCGTAGCCGGGTACAGCAAACCACGTTCGATCCGGCGCCTCACCTGCCTACCGTAGTCATCGGCACGCGAGGCAAGCCATCGCTGATGGATCGAGGCGGCTTCCGCACCCAGTACCAAATTGGCAAGTGCGCTGAGATCATTAAAGTTAGGTACCGGTACCCGCAGCAGGACAGCGCCTGCGGCTGAGAATACTCGAGCAGCCTCCTCCACGCGCTCGCGGACTTCAGCCGATACGGGGCTAGTCTCGTCAAATAGAGGTACAGCGAGTCGTACGCCATCCTGCAAGGGACGCTCGATACCGACCTCGTAATCTTGTCTGCCTGTCGCGACGCAGGTCGGGTCGTTGGCATCTGGACCAGACACGGCGCTAAGTAATTTGGCGCAATCGCGAACTGTCTGCGCCAGAAAGCCGACACAATCCAGACTCGGCGAGAGCGGCATCACACCATGTATCGAAACTAGGTGCTGCGTCGGTTTGATGCCTGTCACACCACACACCGCGGCCGGAATTCGCACTGACCCGCCGGTATCCGACCCGAGGGCGGCGCTAACGAGGCGCGCTGCGGTCACCACGCCGCTACCGCTAGACGATCCGCCGGACACGTGATCGTCCGACCAGGGGTTACGACCGTGCCCGATCTGCGCGTTGAATCCAGTTGGGCTCATGGCGAACTCGGCCATATGCAGTGCGCCGATGTCAACCGCGCCGGCCGCCTCCAGCCGGGTGATAACCGTTGCGGTGAAATCTGGTGTGAATCCCTTCAGGATGGCGCTACCGCATTCAGTCAATTCTCCCGCGCGGTAAAACATATCCTTGTGTGCAAACGGCACTCCCGCGAGCAGGGCGTTAGGCGTTGGGACGTCATCGCGCGCTGCGGCGTCGCTCAGGGCTCCGCGTTCTCGCAAGCGGACGAAGCCGGTACCGGCAAATCGATGAGCTGCCGTCAAGGCGCGTTCGGCTAGCTCGACAGCAGTATAGCGCCCAGCTCGACATGCGTCGGCGGCGTCTGTCACGGAAAGTGCCATCGGTACCATGATGGACTGCTTGGTGTGCAATGGTTGGTTCATTGGTCACCCTCCACAGCACTTCGGCCCTGAGAAAGCCGCAACATCACGCTACCAAAAGGGGCGACAACATTGTCCCACGAAAGCATTTCCGCTGTGATACGCGCGGAGACATCAACGATGTGCAAGGCTCCTGCGACCGCTTCCGCGGCATCGCGCTCGACGAGGGAGGCTCCGGAGAAACGGGTCGCAAACAACTGGGCGTAGCGCTCTGGATGCAGCGTGGTCTGGTCGGTTGTTGCTTCCATCACAAATCATCTACGCCGTGGCCGCGCTTAGGAACCAGTGCGCTACGTACAAAGTCCATGACCTGAACGCCGTTCTGATTAAAGGCACGCGTATGGACAGTGACGATCCCCTGGGTGGGCCTCGACCGCGATTCACGCTTTTCCAGCACCTCCGATTCGGCGTATAGAGTATCGTTACAGAATACGGGGGCAGTTAGCTTGATCTCTTTCCAGCCCAAGTTAGCGATGGCTTTGCCGCTGACATCATTGACCGACATACCGAGCACGATAGCAACGGTCAGGCCACTGTTGACCAGCAGTTGGCCGAACTCACTCTTGGCCGCATGCGCTTTGTCGCAATGCATCGGATGGAAATTCATCGTGAGCAAGGAAAAATGGATATTGTCGGCTTCTGTGATAGTGCGGCCCGGCCGGTGCTCATAGATGTCACCGACCGTGAAATCTTCGAGATAGCGGCCATAGCTGGAACGGATGCGTTGCTTAGCGGAAGCGAGGGCGGTCATGAGGTCTCCTTGGTGAGAAAATTAAAATAGGTTCGGCAGGTCTTGTGTGGAAAAATCCATGCGAGGTTCGGTTCATGTCGGCAGCGCCGGACCGGGGCGTGGAAGTAAAAGCAAGAAGACAGCGAAAAGTGGTAGTGCGGCGAGCCACATGAACGCGCTGGACATGTTTCCGAAGTAGCTCACCAGCCAGCCAAACGCAGGCGGTCCGACGACCACTCCTATGTAGGTAAAAAACAGCGCACCGCCGGTCACGGTGGCTACCTGTCCTGGTGGCGACAGCCGGGCGACTTCGCCGAGGTAAACGCCGTTCCAACCAATTGCAGTGGCGCCAAAACACATCGCAGTCAGGCATACCGCAGGCATGGTCCACGCGTCGCTGATCACGCTGGTGCAAAGTGCGCTGGCCGTCATTAGTACCGCCACCACAATCAAAACGCCGCGGGTCGATCGACTGCAATCGGCGAGGTGCCCCCACATCAGGCGACCAGCTATGCCTGCCGCCTGTGCCGCAGCATATATCAGGCCAGCGCGCACCAGATCGACATTAGTCTTAACGAGGAGATACGCTGTGAGATAGCCGCTGACACATAATTGCACCGCCGAGAACAGGAGCGAGAGCGCTGCCAGCATGCGCAGGGTTGGTGAACGTAACACCAGCAATACGGGAGTCAACGCGCGGGCACCGGGCGCGGTGGACGACGCATGTTTTGGCTCATCCAGTCCGTTGCGCAGGGAGGTACATATACACGCCACACCTACTGTTAGCGCTGCCAGCGACCAGAATGCGACTCGCCAACCGAACAGGCCAGATAGCCCCGGCAGCAAGGCGCCTGCGGCCAACCCGCCCAATGGCACCCCAGTCTGCTTAAATGAAAACACAAAGCTCATGCGGTCGGCCGACGTTATTCTGGCAAGGATCTTAGAACTGGCTGGCGT
>PKWO01000379.1 GCA_003132085.1 Oxalobacteraceae bacterium
CCCAGGGGTTTGTCGATGCTATGCATTTCGCTATTTCTCGTTTCGTTGCTGATCAAATTTAAGCATCGGTGCGGTCAATCTGTTCCCCTTCGACATAAACTGCTTTTACGTTAAGCGCGCGGTCCACTACCACGATGTCGGCTAGACCGCCGCTCGCCAGACGCCCGCGTTCCCGAATGCCGAGATAATCGGCCGCATAGGTCGAGACACGACGCGAAGCATCGGCAAGATCGAGTCCCAGTTCGACCAGATTCCGTAGCGCCTGGTCCATCGTCAAGGTGCTGCCGGCAAGGGTGCCATCGGCCAGCCGTACTCCGCCCAAACACTTGTGGACCTTTTGCCGCCCCAACATGTAGTCGCCGTCCGGCATTCCGGACGCAGCAGTGGAGTCGGTCACGCAATACAGGCGCGGTATTGCCCGCAAAGCGGCCTTGATCGCGCCCGGATGAACGTGCAGCAGATCGGGGATGAACTCCGAATATTCGGCATGCGCCAACGCGGCGCCAACCATGCCGGGCGCGCGATGATGAAACCCGCTCATCGCATTAAATAAATGGGTAAATCCCGATGCGCCATGCTGCAAGGCGGCCACACCGTCTTCATATGTTCCCAGCGTGTGGCCTATTTGAACCCGCATGCCGGCATTCGAAAGCACCCGCACGATTTCAAGGTGTCCCGGCATTTCCGGCGCAACCGTGATCAACTTGAGCGGCGCGAGCGCGCCAAGACGCTCGACCTCGGCCAGACTGGCGGCCTGCGCATAGTCCGGCTGGGCGCCAAGCTTGCCGGGGTTGATATACGGGCCTTCAAGATGCGCGCCCAGTATCCTTGCGGCTCCGCTGCGACGCGACCGGCAAGCGTGACCGATAGATTCCAAAGCGCNNCGCATGCAGGCGCGCAATCACATGTACCGCATCGCCCGCGTCCATAACGTCGCAGCCTCCGCCGCCATGAACGTGCAAGTCGATAAAACCCGGCAGGATGTAGTCCTCGTGATTGGCAGTCGGATCAACCTCGACGCCTTTAATGTCGACGATGCGCTCGCCGAAGCGAATCTCACCCTTGACCCAGCCCGCCTCGGTCAATACATTGCCATGAAGTAGCTTGTTCGTGCTCATCGGCGCAACTCCGCAACAAAGTCGTAATAGTCGCTACGACAGTAGGAATGCGTCAACTCGATTGCCGCGCCACTTTCCAGATAACCGACCCGCGTAATGTATAGCATCGCAGCGCCCAGCTTGATATTGGCGAGCCGCGCCTGCTCGGCAGTGGCGTTGACTGCCCGAATATGTTGCAGCGCGCGCGCCGGCAATAAATGACGTGCGTCCAGATAACCGTAAAGTGTATCGCCGACCGCTTTCGGGTCGGGCAGATATTGCGCCGGAATCGCACTGCTCTCGATTGCCATCACAACATTGTCGGCAGTACGCAAACGTTTCAGACGCGATACGACGGCGTTGGGCGACAGTCCGAGCGCCAGGATTTCGTCGGCTGCGGCTACGCCGGTTTCGCGCGATAGCCACTGCGATCCGGGCGTAAAGCCGCGTTGGCGGAGTTCTTCGCTAAAATTGGTCAGGCGCGACAGCGACTGTTCCAGCTTCGGCGCAATGTAGGTGCCGGAGCCACGCTTGCGAATGAGCATGCGGCGTTCGCACAAGATATCGATTGCCTTGCGCGCGGTTACCCGCGAAATACCCAGCGCATCCGACAGCATGCGTTCGGACGGCAACGCTTCGTCCGGCTGCCATACGCCGCGATCGATTGCGTCCGATAGCTTGTTCGCCAATTGCAGATACAACGGCGTAACACTTTGCGCGTCGGGTTTAAGGCCGCTAAGCGGGATGAGCATAGTTACTTTCCTGTTAGGAGCCGGGCAAAAATGTTCAACTTATTTTTGTCCGGTAACCGATACTCCTGCGTATCAACTGAAGTGCGCCGGCTGCCGCATCGGCATGCGGATTGACCGCACGGGCTCTTAATTGCTCGGGTAAATAGTCACGCATCGGCGCCGCCAAGCCACCGCATAATGCAATAGGGAGTCGGCCGGATGGGTCGAGTGCTGCGGCAACTTCGGCGATTTCATTTCCCGCCTCGATCATCATGCCGCGTGCCACCTCATCCGACGCGGCGTACTTGATCACGACCGGCGCAAGTTGCGCATAAGTAGTTTGGTTGGCAGTTGCCAGCCAAGCGAACAAACCGTTGCGGTCGCCGCCGCAAAGTGCGATGACGCTGCGTGCAAAATCACTGGACGGACGACGTCCGTCAAGCACCCGTTGTATATGGTTGACAGCGCGCAAGCCAAGCCATGCGCCGCTGGCCTCGTCGCCCGATGGGAACCCCCAACCGCCTACTTCGCGCCGTGTGCCGTCAGCTAAAAGCGCCTCGCCGACACTGCCGGTTCCAATCGCAATAATCGCCCCGGACTTGCCCTGATGCGCTCCCAGCAGCGTGCAAAAGGCATCTGTTTCAACCTCAATTTCCCCAAAACCCGGATTTTTTTCGGCAAACTCAACCGCCCATTGCCTATTATGCACGCCGGCCAAACCCAGCCCGACAGCTATCCGCACGAGAGCCGGACGCGCTACTCCCGCGTCGACAAATGCTTGATTGACGGCATTGAGAACCGCAACCCACGCGTTACCCACACCAAACGCCAAGCCGGACGGACCGGCGCTGCCGCGCCCTGACTGTGTGCCGTCGGGACGCTCCACGCGTGCTCTGGTGCCGGTTCCGCCGCCATCAACCCCGACCATGTATTCAACCATATCATCTGTCCGCGTTATTGCATCACATAAACCGCACTTTAGGGATGCGCAAAGTAGATGTCAATCGGTATTTAAGTGGTATTGTGAGAAATTTACCGCGCGCTGTTTGAGGTCTGTTTCAGCCCGGAAGCATGGCCAATNNGGTTGATCGCGTCGCGTGTCTCCAACGCTATCCGGCGTGCAGCCAGCGCAAAATCTTCACCGATCGACACATCCGGCTTTGCGTACAGAATCGCGCGCGAAGAACTAATCATCATGCCCTTCCCGTTTGCGGTTTGGCCGGCCTCAACCGTTGCCTGTATATCGCCGCCTTGCGCTCCTATGCCGGGAACCAGCAACGGCATGTCGCCGACGATGGCACGCACCTGCGCCAGTTCCCCGGGAAACGTCGCACCCACTACCAGCGCGCACTGGCCGTTTCGATTCCACTTTTGCGCGACCAATCGGGCCACGTGCTGGTACAAGGGCTTGCCGTCCACGGTCAGGAACTGGAGATCGGACCCGCCCGGATTCGAGGTTCGGCACAGCACGACGACACCGCGTTCGGACCATTCAAGATAGGGAGCGATCGAATCGAATCCCATATACGGATTGACCGTCACCGCATCTGCGCCATAGCGCTCGAACGCTTCGCGCGCATATTGTTCCGCCGTGGCGCCAATATCGCCGCGTTTGGCATCGAGCACAACCGGTATATGCGGGTATGCGTTGCGCACGTATGCGCAAATTTCCTCGAGTTGATTCTCAGCCCGTTGCGCGGCGAAATAGGCGATCTGCGGTTTGAATGCGCATACGGCATCGGCCGTGGCATCGATAATCGCCTTGCAAAATAACACGATGGCATCGGGTTCCGCTTGCAGGTGCGCCGGAAATTTGCCGACATCGGGGTCCAGGCCCACGCACAACATGGAATTGTTTGCAGCCCACGCGCCGGATAATTTTTCAATGAAAGTCACAATATGCCTCACTCAGTCGAACGGTCATATTTTAACCCGTTACCGGACATGCCCATTGGTTCTGCCTGAGTGTGCATCGCCGGCATCTTCGACTAACGCTTCCGTCATCGTATGTTCCCACGTTGCGGTGGTTCGGCTTAGCCGTGCACGTAGACCCATTCCAACAACGCATCTTGCGCATCGCCCCCCCCGGCGGCGGCGGGATGGTTGATGAAAAACACGACGACATATTGTTTGCCGGAAGCGGCCAACACGTAACCCGCCAGCGCTTTTACGTCCTTCAGGGTTCCGGTCTTGACATGCGCATTGCCGGCCACAGTTTGATCGGTCAATCGGTGCCGCATGGTGCCATCGTAGCCAGCCAACGGCATTGACGAAATAAATTCCGGCATCAGCGGAGACTTATAGGCCGCAAGCAGCAGGCGCGCCATGCTCGCGGGCGCAATCCGCTCATCGCGCGACAAGCCGGAACCGTTTTCGATCAGCAGTTCCGGCGCATGGATTCCTTTATTCTCGAGCCACGCTTTAACCGCTTGCGTGCCGCGCTCTGCGGTTGCAGGAAGGTTTAACCCGTCCGTAGCCGAGGTCGATGCCAACGTCAGCAACAATTGCCGGGCCATCACATTGTTGCTGAATTTATTGATATCGCGAATCACCTCGGGCAAGGTTGGCGACTCCCAAACCTTCAACAGGCGCGCGTCTTCAGGCACTATGCCGTCGACCACCTCGCCGTTGAAGCGGCCGCCGACCTCTGCCCACATCTTTTTGAATACGGCAGAGAAATACTGGTTGTGGGTCATCTGGTACGGATGCACGTACCATGTCTTTTCGCCGCAATCGGCTGCGTAGCCGCCGGCAAACCGAACGCCGCGTTCGCCAAAGCTGGCCCCGAGCTTACTCTGCCAATCCCCGCATTCTTCTGCAGTCCATTGCGGCGCAACAATATCGTAACCGGCCAGCGGCGGATCGACCGCAACATTGAGCGTGCTGCCTACCACGCTCGACATAAACTGAAATCGAAGCATCTGGTAGTTCAACAGCAAGGCATCGGGGAGCGCGTTATGCGGTTTGATTGGATCGCCGTCGAATTTCGCGGCATCGTATTCCACTGGTTCGAATCTGCTGCGATCCAAGATCACGTTGCCCCGAATTTCGCGGATGCCGCTGGCGCGGATTTGGCGCAGGAACAACCAGAAATTCTCGGTTACCAATTTAGGATCGCCACCGCCTTTAAAAATCAGGTTGCCTTGCAACACATCCGCTGCTACGCTCCCCGTCACGTAAGCTTGCGTTTTCCAGGTAAAGATAGGTCCCAGCAACTCCAATGCCGCGTCGGTGGTCACCAGCTTCATGGTGGAGGCGGGACTAAATGCGATACGCTGATTGACAGCAAATAATGCTTTGCGGCTACTCACTTCTTGCACTACGACGCCAACCGCCTCGCCGGGTATCCCGGCGCGCTTCAATGCGCTGCGTACGGTCGAAGGCAATTCACGTGCATGACCGACGCTCGTCAGAGCGCAAAGAACTAATAGTTGCGTCAGACGATATCGCCAGCGTATTGTCGCCATTCGCATCGGGCACCCGGTATGAAGTGAGAATGAATGCCGATTATCCCATGCATGGGTCGGGTTGCTCTGTAAAACTACGGGATTCGGATCGACGAAGCGGCGGCTGAGCGAACAAATTGCCGTTTAAAAGCAGCGACCGGCACGCCTGTTTTGGATCGAAGCCTAGCTTCCCGTACCCGCCTCCGGCAACAGGCATGCATCCACCACTTGCAAGTTATTGTCTTTGGCAAAATCAAGCACGAATTGGTATGCCAGGGGCTCGATACCGCGCAAATCCTCGTGAACCATTACCGCTTTGGTGCCGTTCAAGAATGTGGGGCGAACATATGGCGAATATTTCAAATGCGCGTTGAGACCACCGCTACCCGCCGGACGAAAACACGACATCACGCCGCATAAGCGCTCGGCCCAGTCACTGGGCCGAAATTTCTTGCCCTCGTTGGTAATACCCAAAATGAAAAACTCGCGGGCAGGTGCATTTCTGGATTGAGCGTGGTTGGCCATGGCTGCGGCTTGATTGAATAACATTAGGTGAAGCCGGGAATGCGAGCAGCATGCTGCTCGCCTGCGCAAGGATGTCCGCCTGCAAGCGGACACGCCCTCCCAATCGGGACACAGGGTAAATGTTCTTGCCGCTCAAGTGCTGCGACAAGCCTTGAAACTCATGTGTATTATATCTTATAGAAGACATAAAATGAAATATGATTCCACGATGCAAAAAGAGCAAGTGAACGCAATAAGTGAACGCAATATACGCTCAGGGAGACTTACCCAAACAAGACCGCGATGGAAAGCAGCAACAGCAGCAACATCCACAACAGAAGCGCGCGCCACACCAATCCGACGGTGCTTTGCAGCGCTCGGGCGCTCGACTCCTCGCCAGGCGGCGTCTCCGTCTCAATGCCGTTCGACTCCATATTCGTCGCATCCGGCGGCAACACGTCGGCCGCATTGACGATCGGCGTACCTAACCGCACCCCCATCGCGCCGCCGCCGGCAGAAAGAATAATGCCGATGGCCTCGTCCGGCCAGCGGTCGGCAAAATTGCGCCACGCATAGATGGCATCCTCAAAATTACCAACCACCGCAAATGCGATCGCCGTCAAACGTACCGGCACCCAATCGATCCAATAAAACGCCTGTGCCGCAAAACGGCCAAATGCCTCGTTTTTCATGTGATCCGGCTCGTTCCAAGCGCGAGCAAGATACTCTGCCACCCGGTACATCACTGCGCACGCCGGGCCGAGCGGCATCAGGAACCAAAAAAACACGCCGAACACATTGCGATGCGTAGTGATCAGCGCCTGCTCGACCGCAATACGCGAAATCTCGCTGACGTCGAGCGCCGTCGTATCCTGTTTGGTCCATTCCGCCAACAAGGTGCGCGCTGTGGCCTCATCCCCGGCGCTAAGCGCTAGTTGGATCGACGTGAAATAATGGCTGTAGCGACGCAAGCCCAGGGTCAAATAGACAATCAAAATGTTCCACATCAGCGCCGCTACCGGATTAATCGCCTTGCAGACCCAATAGATAACGGCGGTCGGCACCATCAAGGTGGCCATCATCACCCACCATCCAATGCGTCCATGTTGCACTTGTCCGGCATTGAACCAGGCTTCCATACGCGCCGCCCATGCGCGTATTCCGGAATAAATGGGGTTGCCCGCACGCAGCGGCTTCAGTTGCTCGATCAGCAATGCGCAAAGAATTGAGAGAAAAGTCATCAAACCGCCTTATAAATCAACGAACCCGTACGATAGCTCAGCACAGCGCCGGAATCAAATCAACTATTTGGGATACCGCTGCGCGGTGCAGCGAGTCACGCTCACGCGCGCAAAAAATGAAACAAGTTGCGCAACATGCCGGCCGTTGCCCCCCAGATAAAGAAACGATCATACGGCATTGCGTAAAACGTACGGTGAACGCCATGCGGAAATTCAGCGGCACGTCGCTGATGATGCGCGCCATCCATCAGGAATGCCAATGGAACCTCGAAGATTTCAGCCACTTCCATCGGGTCGGCACACGTATCGAACGGCGGCCGGACGAGCGATACAACTGGCGTAACCCGATAGCCGGTCGAGGTCAGGTAGTCCGGCAAGGTGCCGATCACTTCCACATGACGCCGGTCCAGGCCGACCTCTTCTTCCGTTTCCCGCAATGCGGTTTCAATTGCCGACCGATCGCTTTCCTCCCGGCGCCCCCCCGGAAAGCTCACTTGGCCGCCGTGGTCGGTTAAGTGTTCGCTACGTTGCGTGAACAGCAACGTAAGCCCTTGCTCGCGTTCCACGATGGGCAGCAATACCGAGGCCGGAGTCAGCGATCCGACTTTTTCGCGCGACAAATGCTCATCAGTCTGTTCCGCTACCCACGGCGGATGATTGGCAAAACGCGTTCGTAGCCAGAGCGCTGTCAATCGTTCCGGCGAAACGGCAGCTTCACCGGCGAGCGATTCCACCGGGATGATCTCTGGATCGAATAATAATTTAGTCAAAACGACTCCTCACAAACAAAAAGGGGCACCAGCCGGCGCCCCTTTTTTTGCAGTATGCCAGCGCAATTATGCTGCGACTTGCTTTCCTGCGGCACGGCGATTCGGCAGTTTTTCTTTGATACGAGCCGATTTACCGGAGCGCTCACGCAGATAGTATAGCTTTGCGCGGCGTACATCACCGCGGCGTTTGACTTCGATCGAAGCAATCAGCGGGGAATATAGTTGAAATGTACGTTCTACGCCTTCACCGGACGAAATTTTACGCACGATAAAGTTGGAATTCAAACCGCGATTACGGCGCGAAATCACAACACCTTCGTAAGCCTGGGCGCGCTTGCGGGTACCTTCGACGACGTTGACACTCACGATGACGGTGTCGCCAGGGGCGAATTCCGGGATATTTTTGGCGAGACGGGTAATCTCTTCTTGTTCAAGTTGTTGGATCAAGTCCATTTTTAGCTCCAAATGCCATCTTGCTGGCGCATTATATTGCCCAGTAGAGGATGGGGTTAAACA
>PKWO01000186.1 GCA_003132085.1 Oxalobacteraceae bacterium
CGTCGAAACGCGGCAAAAACGCCTGACGGCATCAGGCAGGACGTCAGGCGTATCTTATTTGCAGCTGTCGACAACGCTTTGGGTTTGCGCTTCTTCCGTGGCGCGATCCTGGTCTGTTAAATAAGAGCGTTCGCCGTTGCTGGCGGTGGTTGCAATCCGTATCCCACTTTTCAAGCTATTGAGGTAGCTGGCGGCGCGCGCGCAGGTGTCAACTACGCTTGCCTGGCGTTTGGCGTCTTCCTCGGCTTTCTTATCCTTATCGGCTTTTGCCAATGTGCGTTTATTGAAATCGGTATTTTTCTCTGCCGTCGTCATGGGTGTTTTGCCGGCCGCAGAACTATCCTCTGAGGCAGCGCCGGGAGGGGGCGCAGGCGCGACGGGGGGCGCCACCCAGGAGGCCCCGTGCGGTTGTTTGAGTATCCGCTCTTGCGGCACGCTGCTGGGAGGGGCAATGTCGGAAAATTCCTTGATGCCGTGTTCATTCAGCCATACATACTGAGAAAAGGCACTGGCAACCGCGCCCGACATCGCCAGCAGCATCGCAAGTTGCTTCAAATAACGCAGTTTCATTGGCAATCTTTCAAAATTTCAGAGTACATGCCTCTGATTTCGCCATGCTTTGTTCTTGCTGTCAATGGATGAGCGTGTTTTTTAGTTGAAAAAGAACGAGCAATTCGGCAGGTGCCGAGCACCTGAAGAGGTGGCGTGACTGTTTATATGCCGGTAGTTGCGAGAGAATCCGACGCATTTTTCGTATTTCTGTATAATGCGTTTTTGCGCCAATAGGAAATGCTNNCACTCACATTCGATGACGTGCTACTCGTTCCAGCGTATTCGAACATTCTCCCCAAAGATACTTCCCTCAGAACACGTCTGACACGCAACATCACGCTCAACATACCGTTGTTGTCGGCAGCGATGGATACTGTAACCGAGGGGCGCCTCGCGATTGCGATGGCGCAAGAGGGTGGGATCGGCATCATCCACAAGAACTTGTCGCCGAAAGATCAGGCCAAGGAAGTATCGAAGGTCAAGCGCTTCGAATCGGGGGTTTTGCGCGATCCGATCACGATTCCGCCGACCATGAAAATTCGCGACGTGATCGCATTGACCGAGCAGTACGGCATCAGCGGTTTCCCTGTCGTGGAAGGGAAAATTGTTGTCGGTATTATCACGAATCGCGATTTGCGATTTGAGGAGGACCTGGAGGCGGAAGCGCGTTCCAAAATGACTCCGCGCGAAAAGCTGGTGTTTGTGAAGGAGGGGGCAGATATCGCCGAAGCCAAGCGTTTGCTGAACAAGCATCGTCTTGAGCGCGTATTGGTGGTGAACGACAATTTTGAATTGCGCGGTTTGATCACCGTGAAAGACATCCAGAAGTCCACCGAGCATCCGTCTGCTTCCAAAGACATGCAGGGAAAACTGCTGGCCGGCGCGGCGGTCGGGGTCGGCGAAGACAATGACGAACGTATCGAGCTATTGGTCAATGCCGGGGNNTGGTGGTCGATACCGCCCATGGCCATTCGCAGGGCATACTCGACCGCGTCAAATGGATCAAGAAACATTACCCGAGCGTAGATGTTATCGGCGGCAATATTGCGACGGCGGCGGCGGCCAAGGCACTGCTTGAGTACGGTGCCGACGCCGTCAAAGTGGGAATCGGCCCCGGCTCCATTTGCACCACGCGGATAGTCGCCGGCGTCGGCGTTCCCCAGATCACCGCCATTTCCAATGTCGCGCAGGCGCTCAAGGGTACCGGCATTCCATGTATTGCCGACGGTGGAGTTCGCTATTCCGGCGATATTTCAAAAGCATTGGCTGCCGGCGCTTCCAGTGTGATGATGGGCAGCATGTTTGCAGGCACCGAAGAGGCTCCGGGTGAGGTAATCCTGTTTCAAGGGCGCAGCTACAAATCGTATCGCGGCATGGGTAGTCTGAGCGCGATGGCGGATGGCTCCGCTGACCGCTATTTTCAGGACGCGGCAAGCAAGTCGGACAAATTTGTTCCGGAAGGCATCGAGGGGCGCGTGCCGTACAAGGGCAGCGTTCTGGCTATCCTGTATCAACTGGTCGGCGGCGTGCGTCAGTCGATGGGCTATTGCGGCTGCGTCACGATTGACGAATTGCGCGAGAAGGCTGAGTTTGTCGAAATCACTTCGGCCGGTATGCGCGAGTCGCATGTGCATGATGTGCAAATTACCAAGGAAGCACCGAACTACCGCGCTGAATAAGTGAAGAAAGCGAATCACTCCCCAAAGGCGGCTTGATCTGACGGCGCTGGATTGCGCGCCGCCGGGTTGTACACCGCCGGCGGCGAGCACGTGATCGGGAACATCCGATTGTGCCTCATTTATTTTGACAGCCTTTAAAAGTCCTCACTATGCATTCAAAAATTCTGATTCTCGATTTCGGTTCACAAGTCACCCAGTTAATCGCCCGCCGCGTGCGCGATGCAGGCGTTTTTTCCGAAGTGTATCCGTATGATGTGAGCGATGAGTTTATTCGCGCCTACGGTGCGGCGGGCGTGATTCTGTCCGGCGGCCCGAATTCGGTTACGGAAGGCGATACGCCGCGTGCGCCGCAAGCTGTGTTTGAGTTGGGTGTGCCGGTGCTGGGCATTTGCTATGGCATGCAGGCCATGGCCGAGCAACTCGGCGGCAAGGTAGAGAACGGCAAGGTGCATGAATTCGGCTACGCGGAAGTGCGTGCCCGCGGCCACACTGAACTATTCACTGGAATCAACGACTTCGTCACGCCGGAAGGGCATGGCATGTTGAAGGTTTGGATGAGCCACGGCGACAAGG
>PKWO01000185.1 GCA_003132085.1 Oxalobacteraceae bacterium
GCATGCTGGCGGCGCTGGAATCGAAACGGCTGGATGTAGTCATTAATCAGGTAACCATCTCCGACGAGCGCAAGAAAAAATACGATTTCTCGACACCGTATACCGTGTCCGGCATTCAGGCACTGGCCAAGAAGGCTTCAGCGGGTCAAATCACCAAGCCGGCTGATCTCGCCGGCAAAAAGGTTGGCGTGGGTCTGGGCAGCAACTACGAACAGTGGCTGAAGACAAACGTACCGCAAGCGGTAGTGAAGACCTATGACGACGACCCGACCAAATACCAAGACCTGCGCTCCGGCCGTACCGACGCGATCCTGGTTGATCGTTTTGCGGCGCTGGAATTGATCAAGCAGACCGGCGACACGCTGGCGCTGGCCGGACCGCCGTTTGCCCGCGAAGAATCCGGCATCGCGCTGCGCAAAGGCAATGAGGATTTGCTCAACGCGATAAACCAGGCCATCGACGCGCTACGCAAGGACGGCACTCTCGCGAAAATTTCACAAAAATGGTTCAAACTTGATGTAACGAAATGATGCCGGAAAGCCTGCAATTGGCGGTGAATTCGCTTCCTTTTCTATTGAAGGGAACCGTTTTCACCATCGAGTTGAGCCTAGGCGGAATGTTTTTCGGACTGATTTTTGGACTCGCGCTGGCATTGATGCGTTTGTCGCATCATCTGCCGCTGTCGCTGATTTCGCGTTTCTACGTCTCGGCCATTCGCGGCACGCCGCTATTGGCACAACTGTTCATGATCTATTACGGGCTGCCCCAGTTCGGCATTCAGCTCGAACCGATGACTTGCGCGCTGATCGGCTTTTCGCTGAACACTGCGGCTTACACTTCAGAAACCTTGCGCGCCGCGATTTCATCGATCGACCATGGACAATGGGAAGCGGCGTCCAGTATCGGCATGACGCCGCTGCAAACCATGGTGCGCGTGATCCTGCCGCAAGCGGCGCGCGTGGCATTGCCGCCGCTAGGCAATAGTTTCATCAGTCTGGTCAAGGATACGTCGCTGGCCGCGACCATCCAGGTACCGGAACTGTTCCGTCAGGCGCAGTTGATCACCGCCCGCACGTTTGAAGTATTCACCATGTATCTGGCCGCATCGTTGGTCTACTGGATCTTGGCTAGCGTACTCACGCTGTTGCAGCACCGGCTTGAAATCCGTGCCGGCCGCTACGTGACGGAGCGTTGAGAACACGATGATTCACGTGCATAACCTGACGAAAAGTTTTAAAGGCGTACCGGTTTTATGCGGTATCGATCTGACCGTTGAGCAGGGCGAGGTCTTGGCTATCATCGGCCCCAGCGGCTCCGGCAAGACCACGCTGCTGCGCTGTCTCAATCTGCTGGAAGCGCCGGATGGCGGCACGCTGCAGGTTGGCCGGATTGAGATCGACGGCAACCGTCCGCTTTCGCAGCAAAAGGAAAATATCCGCCTGCTGCGCCAGCATGTCGGCTTCGTATTTCAAAACTTTAACCTGTTTCCGCACCGCACCGCGCTGGAAAATATCACTGAAGGCCCGATCATCGTCAAGAAACAGAATCGCAAGGAAGCGGAAGAAAAAGGGCGGGCGTTGCTGTCCCGGGTCGGCCTGGCCGACAAGGCCGACTTTTATCCCAAACAATTGTCCGGCGGCCAGCAGCANNTGCTGTTCGACGAGCCGACCTCGGCGCTCGATCCCGAGCTGGTCGGCGAGGTGTTGGCCACCATCCGCAGTTTAGCGGAGGAAAAGCGCACGATGATCATCGTCACGCATGAGATGAGTTTCGCGCGCGATGTCGCCAACCGGGCAATCTTCATCGACAAGGGCGTGATCGTCGAGCAGGGCCCCGCAAAACGCTTGTTTTCCATGCCGAGCGAACCGCGCACCCGGCAATTTCTCAGCAAATTCCTGCCGGCCGCCGTTGAATCGAGCGTGTGAAAATCATCTGGTCCATTTCAAATCCATTGGGCAAGCATGAGGATCGGTTCGCAGATGAGTGACGGCACGGCGTCGGCAACGAAAAAGATCGGCTCGGAACCGGGATGGCGTTATCCGGCTCTCAAAACGCTGGATCGCATCATAGGATGGGCGAGCGAAGGTCCGGCTGCCATTCTGGTAGCGCTGGAAATCGTCATCTTGATGGCCGGCGTCGCCGCCCGCTACCTGTTCAATGCACCGTTGACCTGGTCCGACGAGCTGGCTTCGATCCTGTTTCTCTGGCTGGCCATGCTGGGAGCGGTGATTGCGCTGCGGCGCGGAGAACACATGCGATTGACCACGCTGGTCAATCGGCTCGAACCGCAAAAGAGAAAGTACATGGTGCTCGGCGCGCAACTCGTCGTGGCCGCCTTCGTGCTGGAAATTGTGCTGCCGGCCTATGATTATTTCCAGGATCAATGGCTGATCAGCACGCCGGCACTGGAAATCCACGATGGCTTGCGCGTTGCCGCCATCGGTGTCGGCGCGGTGATGATGTTGGCAATCGTGCTGATCCGCCTGTTGGATCAGGTGAGGGCGCGCACGCTTTTGTACGCGATAACGGTGGTCGCACTTTTGTGCATCGCGCTATGGTTTGCGCAACCGCTGTTCCTCCAATTGGGGAACCTGAATCTACTGATCTTCTTCGTCGGTCTGGTCGCTGTGTGTGTCGCCTGCGGCGTGCCGATTGCCTTTGCCTTCGGCGTCGCCACCCTTTCCTACCTGATCCTCACCACCGGCACGCCGCTGACCATCGTCGTCAGCCGCATGGATGAAGGCATGTCGGCCTTGATCTTGTTGGCGGTGCCCTTGTTCGTGTTCCTTGGGCTATTGATCGAAATGACCGGCGTGGCCAAGGCAATGGTCGACTTCTTGGCTTCGCTGCTGGGGCATATGCGCGGCGGCCTGGCTTACGTGTTGCTGGGCGCGATGTACCTGGTATCCGGCATTTCCGGGTCGAAGGCAGCCGACATGGCGGCGGTGGCCCCGGCGCTGTTCCCGGAAATGAAACGGCGCGGCGCAGCGGACGGGCGTTTGATCGCACTGCTGTCTTCGTCCGGGGCGATGTCGGAAACGATTCCGCCGAGCCTGGTGCTGATTACCATCGGTTCGGTTACCGGCGTGTCGATCTCGGCACTGTTTGCGGGCGGCCTGTTGCCCGCCTTGGTCGGCGCGCTGGCTCTGGCTGTCGTCGTCTTTTTTCATACTCGCGACGAAGATTTGACGAATATTGCGCGTCCCTCCGCCAGGCAAATCGGCAAGCTTTTCCTGCTTGCGTTGCCGGCCCTGGCGCTGCCTTTCGTGATCCGCGCAGTGGTGGTGGAAGGCGTCGCCACCGCAACCGAAGTGTCGACGGTCGGCATCGCCTACACCAGCTTAGCCGGCCTGCTGCTCTACCGCCGTTTCGCGTGGCGCAGGATATACCCGATGCTGGTCGAGACGGCCTCGCTATCGGGCGCGATTCTCCTCATCATCGGCTGCGCAACGGCGATGGCCTGGGCGTTGACGCAGTCGGGGTTTTCCACCCAACTGGTCGACGCGATGTCGGCAACTCCGGGAAGCAAGGGCGGTTTCATGGCTATTTCAGTCGTCGTTTTCATGGTTCTCGGCAGCGTGCTAGAAGGCATTCCCGCCATCGTGTTATTTGGCCCCTTGCTATTCCCGGTCGCGCGTGCAATTGGCATACATGAAGTGCACTATGCGATGGTCGTCATTTTCGCCATGGGCCTGGGCTTGTTCGCGCCGCCGTTCGGCGTGGGGTTTTATGCCGCGTGCGCAATCGGCAAGGTCAACCCCGACCATGCGATGCCGCATATATGGCCTTATCTCGGCGCGCTGTTCGTTGCGTTGATCCTGATCGCCTCGATTCCCTGGATTTCAATCGGCTTTTTATAGCCTGGAAATCCTGGTCCTCTGGTCCTCTGGTCCTCTGGTCCATTAAGCATGTGCAGCTTGGCAATTCAGTTGTTCCGGCGCGCCCGGATCGCCTCAATCTCGTCCATGATTCCATTCATGCGCGCAAAGACTGCCTGGTAAGGCGCGGGAGACGCCAAATCGACGCCCGCAGCCTTGACCAATTCATACGGATAGGCAGAACCGCCGGACCGCAAGATGTTCAGGTAACGATCTCTGGCGCCTGGCGCACCCTTCAGGATTTCCGCGGCAAACATCGATCCGGCGGCAATCGACGTCGCGTACTGAAACACGTAAAACTGATTGTAAAAGTGCGGGATGTACGCCCACTCCATCGTGTAGAGATCGTCGATCTTGACAACGCCTTCTTTGTCGCCGTGGTAGCGGCGCAAAATATCGCCGTAGATCTTCGTAATGTCGGTGCCGGTCAGCGACTCGCCCCGATCGACCTTTGCATGCACTTCACGCTCGAAATCGGCAAACATCGCCTGGCGGAAGAAAGTGGTGCGCAAGTTTTCCAGCGCCGAGCCGAGGTACAGCATCCGTTCGTCATCCGTTTTTGCGATCTTCAACATATGATCGAGCAGCAAGGTTTCGTTGGAGGTCGACGCTATTTCGGCGGTAAAGGTCGGGTAATCGGCAGTGACGAAAGGCTGGTTGCGGTTAGCCAGGTAGGAATGCATTGCATGACCCCATTCGTGCGCCAATGTCGAGACCGATTCATAGTCGTCGTTATAGTTCAGCAGCAAATAAGGATGCACGTCATAGGCAACGCCGTTCATGTAAGCGCCGGACAATTTGTGCGGGCGCGGATAGACATCCATCCAGCGATGCCGCAAGCCCTCCGCCATGGCAGCCACATAGTCCGGCCCCAGCGGCTTGACCGCGCTCAGCATAAATTGCTTGCCTTCTTCGACCGGGTATTTCAGGCTGCTGGTCACCAGCGGCGGATACATGTCGTAGTAATGCATTTCACTGACGCCGAGCATCTTGGCGCGCAATTTGAAGTAACGATGCAAGGTCGGCAGGTTGGCGCGCGTCTGTTCGATCAGCATGTTATAGACCGCCGGCGGCAACTTGTCGCCGTCCAGCGCGCGGCTGAGCGAATCCGGGTAATGACGTACCTTGGTGTACACCGATTCTTTTTTCAACTGCTCATAGAAAGTGACGCCGAACGTGCGTTCGAACTCTTTCCATTTGCCCCAGAACGCATCGAACACCTTTTTGCGGTCTTCGCGATTGGCGGCGGCGCGGTACTTGGTATAGGCGGCCTGATCGATCTTGACTTCGGTGCCGTCGGATAAGGTCACCGTCGGCCATGGCAGGTCCGCATTGGAAAGCATCGTGTAGACGGAACCGGCGGCGCCGGTCGCCAAGCCGAATTGGGCGACGATATCTTCGCCCTCGGCATCCAGCGTATGCGGCGCGGCGCGTAGAATCCGGTCCAGCGGATGGCGGTAAATGCCGAGCGACTTGTCTTGCTTCAAGAAGCGGGAGACTTTCGCCGGTCCCAGCCCAAGCACTTCCGGCCGCAGGAAAGAGGTGGCCTGATCGACCTTGCTGCCCAGAATATCGGATTTTTGACTGAGATCCTGGCCGATGTTTGCGCTGGTATCCTGGTCATGCGTTTGCGACGCATAAGAAGCCAGACGGGTATAACGCTTCATGATGTCGGCATTCAAATCCATGCAACTCTTGAAACGTTTGACGGACTCGCCCAATTTTCCATTGCAGCCGGAAAATTCCTTCAGTTGCCCTTCCAGCTTCACGCTATCGGCATTCCACGCGTCGGTCGCCGCATACAGATCCGCTAAATTCCAGCGGTCATTTTCGGTTTCGGCGGCGGCGCCCAGAATAGGGCTCAAGGCGAATAAAGCGATGGGTAAATACTTGTGCATGGCATCGGTCCTGAATCACGGTTGATCGGATGGTTAATATTCTAAACTTCTACTAATCGGCAGGCGGTGCGGCCGCCGCTCTTTCCAACAACGCCTGAAATGCATCGAACACCTTCTTCATCTGCGCTTGTTTGTATGGAAATGTCTCAACCGGATCCATTGCATGCACCACCGCCGCGCTGTCAATCTCGAAGACCAGCAATGTGCCGTCGGCGGACTCGGCGCAATCGACGATCAGGTAATCCAGCCCGGCCAGTTGATGAATCGCGCGCAGCGCATCCGCGTGACGTGCCGCAAAAACAGTATCGAAGTGCTGCATGAAACGGGCTTCCTCATCGCGCTTTTCCTGGCTGGCGCTCATGCGCGCGTTCAGGTAATGGATCATCCAGTGTTCGGATATCGCCATGTGGCCGGCGAACGCCTGGCCGTCGACCAGCGCGATCCGGTATTTGCGGTACAAACCGTCGGCACTGCGATAATCGACAAAGCGCGACACATAAAACTCGCTTTCCGGCCTGGCTTGCAAATAGCCGGCAATCTCGCCCGGCTCGTCGATTTTTGCCAAGCCATGCCCGGCATGCGAATCCACCGGCCGGACGATGACGGGGAAATCGCCATCCGCCAGCATGGTGCGTAACGGCAAGGCTTGGCTGCCGATCCGCTCAACAACCTGCCGCGGCAGCCGCACCGACAGCGGCATCGTTACCCCTGGCACCGATTGCAGAAGGGCGCCGACGCTATCGCGCGACAGGCGTCCAATGCGCTCCGGCCGATTCAGCACCGGCCGCTTCCAGCACGGCATTTGATCCTCGATCAGTTTCAGCGCCGCGCGGCTGCGATCGGATTCGCCTACCGCGATGAATATCACGTCATGCTCCGGCAAGCTGGCGGGGAAAGGGCGGGCCGGGTCTACGTATAACATGTCTAACGCGATGTCTGTGCCTTGCACCAAAAACTCAAGCGGCGTATTGGCGGCCAAATCGCCATGGTGCATGATGGCCAGCAGGCGTATCCGCGCCGCGCCTGTCGGCGGCAGACGATAGTGCTGCCTGATCCTCAGCGCCTGCGCTTGCGTCGCCAAACCGATATCGTGCTTGAACCAGAGATGCGAAATGATCGCCAGGTCCATCAATGCGTTGGCGTCGTTGGGATTGCGCTTTATCCGTTCCAGCAATTGATTGGCGAGGTCGGTAAGTTCGGCGCCTGAACACACGCTGGTCATCAGCGCGGCCAGCCCCATCAGCGGCGCTTCCGCCGGCTCGCCCGCGTGAGTATCGATGGGAACGTCAGGCAAAACAGCTCCCCGGAATATCGGTTTGCGTCCAGGTACAGATATTTGGCATCATTAGTGCGTCCCGCCTTTGTGCGTAATGAATATGTCTGAACACGATATCAAAAATATGCTAAACAGGGAGGTAAATATTCTATACCTTGTGCGCTTACACGCTGCAATCGATGAATTTGAGAATACTCCGCGCTCGCCGCCGCGCTTTCGCACCGCTTTGGGCGCCGCTTTGGGCGCTCCTCATGTTGCCCGGCATCGCGATGATGCCGCACGCCCGCGCGGCGGACATGTCCAAGACTTTGCGGGTGCTGATCAAGAAAAGCGAGACCGGACTGGACCCGGCCACCGCTTCCGATGTCAATACGCTTTGCATTGTCGAGAATATTTTCGATTCGCCGTTGCGCTACGATTACCTGGCGCGGCCGGTACGGTTGCAACCCAACACGCTGCTTGCATTGCCGGAAGTCGACCGGCTGGGAACCACTTATACCCTGCATATTCGGCCGGGAATTTATTTCACCCCCGACGCCGCCTTCAAAGGCGGCCCGCGCGAACTAACCGCAGAAGACTATGCGTTCAGTTTCAAGCGCCTTTACGATCCTGATTTGAAATCGCCGTGGCTATTTGTGTTTGACGGCAAAATCGTCGGCGACCAAGCCCTCAAGAAGCAGGCCAAATCGGCCAGCCGCACTGTCGATATACCGGTCGAAGGGCTGCAGGCCATCGATAAATACACGTTGCGCATCCGCCTGAAACACCCGGACCGCAATTTTCTGTTCGACCTGGCAATGCCTGCCACCGCCGCCGTTGCGCGCGAGGTGCTGGACGCGCATGCGCGTAATCCGGGCGAACACCCGGTCGGCACCGGCCCCTACCTGATGAAGGAATGGCGGCACAGCGAGAAGATCGTGCTGGAAGCGAATCCGGGGTATCGGGAGACGGTGTTTCAGGCCGTCCCGGGTGTCGATCCCGCCGACCAAGCGATTGCCACGGCGTTGAACGGCAGGCGCTTGCCGCTGATCGGCCGGATCGACATCAAGGTGGTTGAAGAACAGCAGGCTGCCATGCTGAGTTTTCTGAGTCGTCAATTTGATTTTCTGGAGCAGATTCCGCCGCCGCTGTCAGGCATGGTCTTGGAAGACGGAAAGCTGCTGCCGGCACTGGCTCGGCGGGGCATGCAGTTGTCGCTATTTGTACCGCTGCACACCTATTACATGTGGATGAACATGGAGGACCCGCTGCTTGGCGGTTATACGCCGGACAAGATCGCGCTACGGCGGGCCATCGCGCTGGCCTATAACCGCGCCGAGGATATCCGGGTGCTGGAACGCGGCCTGGCGCTGCCGGCGCAGTCGCCGCTGCCGCCCAACGTTATCGGCTACGACCCGGCCTACCGCAGCGATACCGGATACGATCCGCAACTGGCGCGCGCGTTGCTCGACCGCTTCGGCTATCGGGACCTCGATCACGACGGATACCGCGAAACGCCCGACGGCAAGCCGCTGACGTTGGTGATGCATACCCAAGCGTCGACCACCGGACGCCTGCGCGACGAGTTGTGGCGCCGCAGCCTTGATGCGATCGGCATCCGCGTAGTCTTCAAGAGCGACAAATACACCGAAATTATCAAGGAATCGCGACTGGGGAAAGTGCAGATGTTCGAGACCGACTGGATAGCCGACATCCCCGATGCCGAAGATTTTTTCCAGTTGTTATACGGGCCCAACCGCGGCGGCGTCAATTACGCGCGCTTCAACCTGCCTGAATACAACCGCCTATTCGAGCAATCCCGCCAATTGGCCGATTCGCCGCAACGCATGCTTTTGTATCGCGATATGATGCGATTGATAGATGGCTACGCGCCTTGGGTCATCCGCATCCACCCGTTGTCAGCCGATCTGCGTTACGCGTGGGTCAAAAATTACAAACGGCATCCGGTGACGTTTACCAACTGGCGGTATCTTGATATTGACAAGACGGCGCAACGATAGCGCAAGCTGGTTGGCGATCGTTGCCGGATGCCATGCAAGTGTGCGGTTTATCGATATCGGCAAGCGGGCGCCTGCCGTCTTGGATTCAAGGCGCCAGATGGGACTGGAAACGGTTATAGCGTTCCAACACCATCGGCACGTATCTGAGCGTTTCCGGATACGCAGGAACGCGCCGGCCACTGCGAATCACCGCGTTCTCGCCGGCGTTATACGCGGCCACCGCCAAACGCACATTGCCGCCGAACATAGCCAGAAGGTCGCGCAGGTAACGCGCCCCGACCTCGACGTTTTCCTCCGGCGAATACAGATTGAATTGACCATAGCGCGCAGCGGTCGCCGGCATCACCTGCATCAAACCGATCGCTCCCTTGGATGAGCGCGCTCGCGCGTCGAAGCCCGACTCCACTTCGATGATCGCCTTCAGCAACGCCGCATGGACGCCATGCATGGTCGCGATGCGCTGCACCAACGGTTCCATCGCATCGCGCCGGGCGGCAAGCTGCGGCATCGACACCGGGGCCGTTCCCGCCCGCGGCCATAGTTGATAACCGTCGAAACGGGCAAATAGTTGCGAGGTCCTGTCGATCGGGCGATCGGAGTAGGTAGGCACCTTGCCGGCAGCATCGTACGAGCGATATATCGCAGCAGCATCCGCTTGCGCGATGCCGGCCGCGCATAGCGCGACGCTCAGCATGCATTGCCGCGCTGCTAGGAAACCACCCCAAAATGTGAGGTTCATTGCACACCCTCCCTGTTCAAGCGTACGATACGCCAGCATCAGGGTTTCCAGCAAGCATTATAGTAATGGAGAACAACCTTTGATAGTCCGCTGCCGCTCGCCCGGCATCGGCGCAACCCATGTCTAGCCGTGATCAAAAACATTTTCGTGCTTGTACGACACATTTTTTCGCACATGCACGCAAGCACTCACTATCAACTAAACATAGACAATAAGGCGGCATCTATCAGGATTGACGGCAATTTTTACCTTGGGTAACTTTCGCCAACGCCCCAGGCGGATGCGGCATCACCATGATTTCACACCGTTATTGTGCAAATTTGACTTGAATGTTTAGTGGTTTCTACGGCCGTACAGGGTAAACTAGCCGATTTGCGCGGTCGCGGCATATTGCCCATAATTGCCCGCAAAATACTATCGGCACCCATTTCTCTTGCAATCACTCGACTATGACCACCTTCAACATTGAAAACGTCAACGTAGCTTCTTTCGATCCGATGCCCTCGCCCGACGAGTTGCACGCCCTCCTGCCGTTGTCGGAAGCGGCCGGCGACACCGTGATGAAATGCCGCGAAGCACTGCGGAATATCCTGGAGCGCAAAGACCCGCGTTTGTTTGTCGTGGTCGGGCCGTGCTCGATCCACGACCCGGTGGCCGGGCTGGATTATGCGCGCCGGCTCAAGAAATTGCAGGACCAGGTAAGCGACACGCTGTTGCTGGTCATGCGCGTGTATTTCGAAAAGCCGCGCACCACCACCGGCTGGAAGGGCTATATCAACGACCCGGACATGGACGATTCCTTCCATGTCGATCAAGGCATGTACAAAGCGCGCAAATTCCTGCTGGATGTATGCGAACTCGGCCTGGCCACCGGCACCGAGGCGCTCGACCCCATATCGCCGCAGTTTCTCGGCGACCTGATCGCATGGACGGCGATCGGCGCCCGCACCACTGAATCGCAGACCCATCGCGAAATGTCGTCCGGCCTGTCGACCCCGGTCGGTTTCAAGAACGGCACCGACGGCGATATCGGCATTGCCATCAACGCGATCCTATCCGCGTCGCATCCGCACTCTTTCCTCGGCCTCAACAGTTCAGGGCGCGTCGCCATCGTGCGCACGCGCGGCAACCGCCACGGTCACGTCGTGTTGCGCGGCGGCGATGGCCGTCCCAACTACGACACGGTATCGGTCGCCATGGCTGAACAAGCGCTGACCAAAGCCGGCTTGCCCGCCAATATCGTGGTCGATTGCTCGCATGCCAACAGCTACAAAAAGCCGGATCTGCAGCCGCTGGTAATGACCGACGTGGTGAACCAGGTTCGGCTTGGCAACCGGTCTTTGGTCGGCGTGATGATCGAATCGAATATCGTCGCCGGCAAGCAGGAAATCCCCGCTGATTTATCGCTGCTTAAGTACGGCTGTTCGGTGACCGATGGCTGCGTCGACTGGGAAACCACCGAGACCATGATTCGCGATGCCGCCAGATTGCTGCGGCCTTTGCTGCCGGAACGCGTCAAATAGAGGTTGCCCGATCAATATCCGTTATAGTTGCGCAATAGGCATGACGAACGTTGATCGATGGAAGGAGCAAAGCCAATGAACGTATTCATTACCGGCGCCAGTAGCGGGCTCGGCGAGGGTCTCGCGCACCACTACGCAAAGCCTGGCGCGGTGATCGGTCTTTGCGCGCGGCGGGCGCCGCTGCTCACCGAGCTGGCGCGGGCGGTTGCCGCAAAGGGCGCGCGCGCAATCATTTACGCGGTCGACGTCAGCGACACCGCCGCAATGAAAAAGGCCGCGGACGATTTCGTGGCGGCGTGCGGCGCCGTCGATCTGGTTATTGCCAACGCCGGGATCGGTATTGCGCACCGGACGCTGGAGGGGGAATCGGAGCCGATTGCGAAACTGATGCGCGTCAATGTTATCGGCGTGACCAACACGGTCGTGCCGTTTGTGCCCGTCATGGTGCAACAGGGGTCGGGAACGCTGGTGGCGGTAAGTTCGTTGGCCGGACATCGCGGCTTGCCCGGTCGCGCCGCGTATAGCGCGTCGAAGGCGGCGGTGATTACGTTCATGGATGCGCTGCGGCTCGATCTGCACGGAACGAACGTGCACGCGATGACCTTATGCCCCGGATTTGTCCATACGCCTCTGACGGCGCCGTTGTCCGGCAAGCTCCCGTTTGCGATTAGCTGCGATGAAGCAGTAGTGCAGATGACGACGGCTATCGCGCTGCACAAGAAAACATTCACCTTCCCCTGGCAAGCGCGGATTTTGCGCTATCTGCTGAAATTCGGCAGCGAACGAATGGTGCGGCGGCTGTCGCCGCCGGCACGGACTGCAGCGCCGGAATGAGTGAGGCAAAGCGGGATTTGGCGATCCGCTTACCGCGCTGCCGCGCTTGACCGAAAAGCGTCGCGCAGTTCGCGCTTGAGCACCTTGCCGATCGGACCGCGCGGCAGGCTATCGACGATTTCAACCGCGGCCAGGCGCTGCATCTTGCCCAGCCGCGCATTGACCCACTCCAGCAATACCGCGGCGCTTGATTGGCGACCCGGGTTCAATACGATGAACGCCACCGGCGTTTCGCCCCAGCGAACCGATGGAACACCGACCACTGCCGCTTCGGCTATGTCAGGATGCTGCTGCAGCACCGATTCAAGATCGCTCGGATAAACATTGAAGCCGCCCGAAATAATCATGTCCTTCTTGCGGTCGAGCAGCGTCAAAAACCCGTCTTCGTCGAAACGTCCAATGTCGCCGGTGCGAATGAAGCGTTTGCCGGTCGCGTCATGCCATTCGGCTTCGGCAGTCTTGGCCGGTTGGTTATGGTAGGCGTTCATCATTGCCGCCGAATGCCCGACCACTTCACCGACATTTCCGTCGGCGACTTCGCGGCCCTCGTCGTCAATCAGCCGAATATCGTGTCCGGGCGCGGGACAACCGACCGTATGCAGTTTGTGCGGATATTCGTGCGCCGCCAGGATGCACGTGCCGCCGCCTTCGGTCATGCCGTAATATTCCGTCAGCGCGCCGGCCCACCGTTTCAGGATATCGGCCTTTAACGCCGCGCCAAACGGTGCGCTGGTGCAAAACTTGATGAGAAATGAAGACAGATCGTAGTTGTCGAAATCAGGATGCGCCATCAAGCGCTGATACTGTATCGGGACCAGCATGGTATGCGTCGCGCGATGCTTTTCCGCCAAGGCAAGATAGGAGCCTGCATCGAATTTCGGCATCAAGACCACGGTCCCGCCAAGCGTCAGCGCGGGGAAAAAACTGACCAAGGTAGTGTTCGAGTACAAGGGTGTGGCCAGCAGCGTCACGGCTTGCGGCCCATATCCGGTCGCCGCGCCGCGTTGCACATGCGCCCAACGCATGCCGTGCGACTGCACGATGCCTTTGGGGGAGCCGGTAGTCCCGGACGAGTAGATAATGTTTAACGGCAAGTTCGGCTCGATCGCCACCGGAACCGGCCGCATGCCTTCAGGCGCGAGCCACTCGGTAAAACCGGTGCCGGCGGCCGAGCCGTCGAGCGCAATCAGGCCGGCCGCAATGCCATCTGCCAGCGGCGCAAGTTCCGTTGCAACCGCCGCATCGACGAAGAATAATTTGGCGCCGGCATCCGTCGCCATGGCTGCCAGGCTGCTCGCCGTCGATGACGGCGCCAGCGGCGCCACAGCCACGCCGGCGCGTGCGCCGCCCAGAAATACCGCGGCATACTCAATCGACGTTGCTGCGCAAATCGCCAATACGTCTCC
>PKWO01000487.1 GCA_003132085.1 Oxalobacteraceae bacterium
ATCTCGGGAATGGAATTGGGAATTGCGCAAGATGACTGAGAGGCAACATTTTTCGGTTGCCGAGTTTGCGCGTCAAAACAATGTTCTGGACCGCATGGTCAGCACTTCCGAGCATACCAGGATAGAGATGGACTTTACCCAGCGCTACCCGACGCCGTTTCACGACATCATGCACCCTGCGACCAAAGTGCTGGGTCTTGACAAGGCGTGGGTGTACGGCCTGATCCGGCAAGAGTCGCGTTTTATCATGAACGCACGCTCATATGTCGGCGCACAGGGGTTGATGCAAATCATGCCGAACACCGCTAAATATGTGGCACGTAAAATCGGCATGGACGGATTCGTACCTCGGCAAGCCAACCAGATTGACACCAATATCACGCTGGGCACGAACTATTTGAATTTGATATACAACGATCTGGATGAATCGGAAGTACTGGCCACGGCTGCCTACAATGCCGGGCCAAGCCGTCCGCGGACATGGCGCGCCAGCTTGACCAGACCGCTCGAAGGAGCGATTTTTACCGAATGCATTCCGTTCACCGAGACCCGCGAATACGTAAGGAATGTATTGTCGAACGCAACGTATTATGCGGCGATGTTTGAGAACAAGCCGCAATCGCTGAAGACCCGCCTGGGTGTGATTGTCCCGAAAGGATTTGTGGCCAGCGATTTGCCCTAATCCAAATGTTGGGTGACAATTGGCTGGTGCGGCGTTTGGAATCCGCCATACCGATAGAAACCTCCCGCTTGGATAGACTGTATGCAAACCACTGAACTTGACCCGGCGTTGTCGCAGGCGCTGGATGACGCGAAAAAATCCGGCCTGAAGCTGGTCATAGGCAACAAAAATTATTCGTCGTGGTCGATGCGCCCCTGGATCGCGATGACCGCGTTCAATATTCCATTCGAAGAAATTAATATTTCGCTTGACCGGACGGAGACGTCGGCCATGATCGCCCGATATTCGTCGGCGGGCCGGGTGCCGGTGTTGATTGCCGGTGAAACGGCAGTCTGGGATTCATTGGCAATCTGCGAGTATTTGGCGGAGCAGTTCCCGGAGAAGAATATGTGGCCCCAAAACGTCGCGGAACGCGCAATGGCGCGCAGCATTTGCGCCGAAATGCATTCCGGTTTCGGCAGCCTGCGGTCTGCGATGTGGATGAATATTCGCGCAAGTTTTCCCGGCAAGGGACGTACGGCCGGCGCGCAGGCGGATATCGGGCGCATCAGCGAGATATGGGAAGATTGCCTGTCCAATGCCGGCGCGCATCAATTCTTGTTCGGTGAGTTCTCGATTGCCGACGCTTATTTCGCGCCGGTGGTGATGCGTTTTCGTACTTACATGGNNGTGTCGCCACCCACCCGGCGGTTGCCCAGTGGATTAGCGATGCGATGAAGGAGACTGATTGTCTGCCGCCGCTCGATGTATATCCATGAAAATCTATGCGGTGGGCGGATCGGTCCGCGACGCACTGCTGGGTTTGCCGGTGCAAGACCGCGACTATGTTGTGGTCGGCGCCACGCCGGAGCAAATGATCGTGGCCGGATATACACCGGTCGGCAAGGATTTCCCGGTTTTTTTGCACCCGCTTACGCACGAAGAATATGCGTTGGCACGCACCGAGCGCAAGACGGCACCAGGCTATAAGGGTTTTGTATTCCATACCGACGGCAATGTGTCCTTGGAGGACGATCTGGTGCGGCGCGATCTGACAATCAATGCCATTGCGCAGGCCAACGACGGCTCCTTGATTGATCCTTTTGGCGGTCAAAGAGATCTAGCCGAAAAAATATTTCGTCACGTGTCCCCCGCATTTGCCGAAGATCCTGTGCGGATCTTGCGTGTCGCGCGCTTTGCCGCAAGGTTTCCGGCATTTTCAGTCGCGCCCGAAACCAATCGGTTAATGCAGAAAATGGTCGATGCCGGCGAGGTCGACGCGTTGGTGCCGGAGCGGGTTTGGCAGGAACTTGCACGCGGCCTGATGGAAGAAAAGCCTTCGCGCATGTTCGAGGTGTTGCGCGCGTGCGGCGCGCTACGCCGTATATTGCCCGAACTCGATGTGCTATGGGGTGTGCCGCAACCCGAAAAGTATCATCCGGAAATCGATACCGGCGTGCATGTGATGCTGGTCATCGATTACGCGGCACAACAGCACCATCCACTAGCGGTGCGCTTTGCCGCCTTGTTGCACGATCTCGGCAAGGGCGCGACACCTGTGGCCTCGTGGCCGAGCCATCACGGTCATGAAGCGCTCGGTACTGATTTGGTGGAGAAGATTTGCCAGCGCCTGAAGATCCCTGGCGACTGCCGCGACCTCGCGCTGATGACCGCGCGCGAGCAGNNGGCCGTGCCAGGGAGTTGCGGCCATCTACCATCGTGACATTATTTGAACGCTGCGACGCATTTCGCAAGCCGCAGCGGTTCGTGGATATGTTGCATGCTTCCGCCTGCGACCACTTCGGCCGGACCGGCTTCGAGAACGTGCCGTTTCCGCAAATTGCCTATTTACAAGCGGCTCTTGGCGCAGCGCAAACGGTCGATGGCGGGAAAATCGCGCAATGTCATGCCGATCAGCCGCAAAACATCCCGGTGGCAATCCGTGCTGCACGCGTGGACGAGGTGCGAAAACTGATAGATTCGCTGGCGCCGTTGCCTGACTTATAGTTCAAAATTGGTGGTTGTTCCAACTTCTCTGCGGATAGAAGCGCGTATTCGGCAGTTTTAGCAAAAAATCATCCCCGTCGTTCCCGCGAAAGCGGGAATCCATAGTGAGTTAGATCGAGCGAATACCTTATTCCAATATAGAAGGCGCTGCAAGTGCCGCCGTTGTTTCGCATTGCCACAATATTGCGGTTTTCACCGGTAATGACGGTCGTCGGCGACCGTCCATTATAAATTATGAAGTTATTAATAATTTCCAGCGAATTATGTTGTTTATGACGTCAATTTCGCACAAAAAACGAGGGTTTAAAGCGAAGTTTCTAGAATACTCCGTATGCTTCGCCTACAATGCATTGGTGCGCTGCACCATGGGGTGTGGTTGGATCGGAGGTTGCCATGAATTCAAAAGATTTGTTGCCGGATATACGAGCCAGGTTGGGCGTTGTCAGCATGGGTCAGGAGCGCGGTTCCGAGAGCAAGCCGACAGTTCGCGTTAAAGAAGTGCCCGAGCGGGATCGACGGCGATTATTGATGCATTTCCTCGCTTTAGGCGAAAGTGACCGCCTGCTGCGGTTCGGCACCGTCTTGCCGGACGAATTGATTACCCACTACGTGCAACATCTTGACTTTGCGCGCGACACCATTTTGGGTGTGTATGACGCCAGATTGCGTCTGGTGGGCGTCGGTCATCTCGCCTTTGCCCCGCGCGAGGCGTTGCCTTTGGTGGCCAGCGCCACCGTTAAGGAGCGCGTTGCGGAATTCGGCGTGTCGGTTTCGGAATCCGCACGCGGCATGGGAATCGGGTCAAAGCTGTTCGAGCGGGCGGCGATGCATTGCCGCAATGCCGACGTCGATACACTTTATATGCATTGTCTTGCCTCCAATCAAACCATGATGCACATTGCGAAGAAGGCGGGGATGCAAATTCACCGCGATCACGGCGAGGCCGACGCATACTTGAAACTGCTGCCTGCCAATCCGGGCAGCGTATTACAGGAAGCAGTCGAAGAGCAAGTCGCCAGTTTCGATTACACACTGAAGGCCAATACCCGCGCAGCGCTCAAATTATTGGGCAGCATTCCCGGCTTTAAAAGCTGACGAGCGGAAGCGCCGTGGTGTCTTTCACCTGTTGCAGCGCAAAACTGGATTTGACATCGAGCACTGCGGGGTGCCGCAACAAGGTTTCCATCATGAAGCGCGAAAAGTGTCCCATGTCTTCCACATGAACGCGCAACAAGTAATCCATTTCTCCGGTCATCGCATAGCAGGCAACCACTTCGGGCCAATTGGCGACCGAGGCGGCGAAGTCGGTGCGCGGCGACGACGCAATCGAGCGAGAGCCGCGGGGGGCCGGTATGTTGCTGTGCTTCTCCATGCGCACATTGACGTACGCCAATAAACCAAGGCCGATTTTGTCCGGATCAAGCAGCGCTACATATTGTCGAATGACCCCGGATTCCTCCAAATGCTTGATTCGCCGCAGGCATGGTGACGGCGACAGACTGACTCTCTCGGCAATTTCCTGATTGGAAAGGCGGCCATCCATTTGTAAAATGGAAAGGATTTTGCGATCGATTTTGTCAAGCGGTAGCGCAGCCATAAATCACCCTTTTTTCTAATATTTAGACAATATTATTGCTTGAATTTCCGATTTATACGAATTGTTTGCAATTTTATGCTGCAATGGCCAGCCTATACTACATACATATCAATTCAGGAGACAGGCATGGAATTCCAACCTTGGGATAACCCGATGGGTACCGACGGTTTTGAATTTATCGAGTATGCGGCTCCGGATCCGGTCGCGCTCGGGGCGTTATTTGAGCAGATGGGTTTTACCGCGATTGCCCGTCATCGGCATAAGGATGTCACGTTATATCGCCAGGGAGAAATCAACTTCATCATCAATGCCGAGCAAGATTCGTTTGCGCAACGTTTTGCGCGTCAGCATGGACCGTCGATCTGCGCAATTGCGTTCCGCGTCAACGACGCCGCCTATGCGTACAGGCGCGCGCTGGAATTAGGTGCCTGGGGGTTCGATAATAAAACCGGTCCGATGGAATTGAATATTCCGGCAATCAAGGGGATCGGCGATTCGCTGATCTATTTTGTCGATCGCTGGCGCGGCAAGGATAGCGCGCGCGGAATCAGATCCGGTGCGATCGGCGATATCAGTATTTACGACGTTGATTTCGTGGCGATTCCGGGCGCAGAGGCGACCGCGTTGGCAAATGCGGGCAATGTGGCCAATGCGGGCAATGGCCTGACATATATCGATCACTTGACGCACAACGTGCATCGGGGGCGCATGAAGGAGTGGGTGGAGTTTTATGAAAGCCTGTTCAACTTCCGCGAGGTGCGCTACTTCGATATCGAAGGAAAATTGACCGGCTTGAAGTCGAAGGCCATGACATCGCCGTGCGGAAAAATTCGGATTCCAATCAATGAATCGTCCGATGACAAATCGCAAATCGCCGAATATCTCGATCTTTATCATGGCGAGGGGATTCAGCATATTGCGCTCGGCACCGACGATATATATTCGACGGTCGAACGCATGAAGACATCGGCTGTCGTGTTTCAGGACACGATTGATACCTACTACGACTTGGTGGATCGCCGTCTGCCTAATCATGGCGAGAAGCTGGAAGACTTGCGGCGTTTGCGCATTTTGGTCGACGGTACCAGCAACGCGAACAACAGGGAGTTGTTGCTGCAGATCTTCACGCAAACCATGATCGGCCCGATCTTCTTTGAAATCATTCAGCGCAAGGGCGACCAGGGATTCGGCGAAGGCAATTTCAGGGCGCTGTTCGAATCGATTGAGCTTGATCAGATCAAGCGCGGCGTGCTGAAGGATGACAGCGTGGTCAGTTAAATATGGACGCAAACGACATGGTGGTTGATCGACAGGAATTCTTCAAGACGCTGGCTGAGAAATCCGATGGCGGCGTGCTGCGCGGCGACTATAGCCGGGCCGACGCGCAGTATGTGGTGACGCAGGATTGGAGCGCATACACGGCAGAGCAGCACGCGCTCTGGCGCAAGCTGTATGAACGCCAGGTCAAGCTGGTGCCCGGACGCGCCTGCGATGTATTTATAGAAAGCCTGGCCGCGCTCAACGCCGCCGACGGCATTCCGGATTTTGAGCGCGTTTCGGACGCGCTATACCAGGCTACCAACTGGCGCCTGGTTGCGGTGCCGGGCCTGGTACCCGATCAGACCTTTTTCGAACATCTGGCGGCTCGCCGTTTTCCGGTTACCGTCTGGTTGCGTGAGCTACACGAATTCGACTACATCGTCGAGCCGGACGTGTTTCACGATTTCTTCGGCCACGTGCCGTTGCTGTTCAACCCGATTGTGGCCGATCATTTGCAGCAGTACGGCATGGGCGGTTTGAAGGCGCTCAAACTAGGCGGCTTGAAGAACCTGGCGCGGCTCTATTGGTACACCATTGAGTTCGGCTTGATTCAAAGCCCGCAGGGCTTGCGCGCCTATGGTGCCGGCATTCTGTCATCCGGCGGCGAGATCGAGTACTGCCTGACCAGCCGGGCGCCGCGGCGGATTGCTTTCAATGCGGAGCGCGTAATGCGGACCCTGTACAAGATTGATTCGTATCAGGAGACGTATTTCGTCATTCAGGATTTTCAGCAATTGTTTGATGAAACGGCGCCTGATTTTACGCCGATTTACGCCAAGTTGGATCACGAGGATGCATTGCCTGCCAACAGTTTGCTGCCGGGAGACGTGGAGATAAGGATAGACCAGCACCGCTCGCTTGGATATTGAATAAATAAAAAAGCGGATTCCATAACTGTAGGGAATCCGCAACCGGCACTGAGGCAATAACCAGAGGGAGTTGACCTGACCGAACCGACACGCGGGCAGTGCCTTTTTGGCGCTGCCCGCGTTGCTGCTATGATTCGCTGGTTCCATTAAATGGCTTATGCCGGGTATGTAAGACGGCATTGTCGCGTTGTTACCCAAACCTGACGCCGCATCGATTGCGCATGTCGATTGTGCATTGAGCGAACGCTTGCCTTGTGCTAACGTGTAAAATGTCAAAACGAGAACGATGCGCCCATAAGGCGGATCAGTTTGATTGCGACACCATCGCACCCAAAGACATAATTTTTGGCACGGAGACTGAATGAACGCACCTTTGACTTCCGGACAGCGGCAGCTGTTGGATAATATTTCCCTGAATGACAAATATACGCTGGAGCGCGGTCATGCGTTCATGACCGGCACACAGGCGATGATACGCTTGCCGATGCTGCAGCGCCAACGTGACTTGGCTGCCGGGTTGAATACCGCCGGGTTCATCACAGGCTACCGCGGTTCGCCATTGGGCAGCGTCGACCAGACCGCCGCCAAGGCAAAAAAATACCTTGACGCACATCATGTGAAATTTCACCCCGGAATGAATGAAGATTTGGCGGCTACCAGCGTATGGGGCACGCAGCAGGTCAACCTGTTTCCCGGCGCCCAATATGACGGCGTTTTCGGCATGTGGTACGGCAAGGGCCCCGGCGTGGACCGCTGCGGCGATGTATTCAAGCATGCGAATATGGCCGGCACCTCCCGCCATGGCGGAGTACTGGTGCTGGCCGGCGACGATCATGCGGCCAAGTCGTCCACCACCGCCCATCAGAGCGAACATATCCTGAAGGCCTGCGGCATTCCGGTGCTGTATCCGTCGTCGGTGCAGGAATATCTCGACTACGGCTTGCACGGCTGGGCGATGAGCCGCTATACCGGATTGTGGGTGGCGATGAAGTGCGTGACCGATGTCGTCGAATCCGGCGCATCAGTCGACCTCGATCCGGATCGCGTGCGGATTGTCCTGCCGACCGATTTTGAATTACCCGCCGGCGGCTTGAATATACGCTTGCCGGACGCCGTGCTGGAGCAGGAGGCGCGGATGAATCATTACAAGTGGTATGCATCGCTGGCCTATGCGCGCGCCAACAAATTGAACCGGATCATCTGGGATAGCCCGCATGCGCGCATCGGCATCGTCACCGCCGGCAAGTCCTACCTGGACACGCGCCAAGCCCTGGCCGACCTCGGCATTGACGAGAGCATTGCCCGCGATATCGGGATCCGCCTATACAAGGTGGGCATGACGTGGCCACTGGAAGCGGAGGGTGTGCGTGAGTTTTCTCGCGGCCTGGAAGAGATTCTGGTGGTCGAAGAGAAGCGCCAGATACTCGAGTACCAATTGAAAGAAGAATTATACAATTGGCACGATGATGTGCGTCCGCGCGTGGTCGGCAAGTTTGACGATACCGGCGAGTGGAGCAATAAACATGACGTAGGTCACGGTGACTGGTTGTTGCCGGCAACTTACGAATTGAACCCGGCCCAAATTGCCCGTGCGATTGCCAGCCGCATCAGCAAATACTTTGCCGGTCACCCGGTCGAGCAGCGCGTGAAGGAACGGGTTGCATACCTCGAGGCAAAAGAGGCTGTGCTTAAGGTCAACACCAAGCCGGACCCGAGTAAGGACCGGGTGCCGCATTTCTGTTCCGGCTGCCCGCACAATACGTCGACCAAGGTACCGGAAGGCAGCCGTGCGCTGGCCGGAATCGGCTGTCACTACATGGTGCTGTGGATGGATCGCGAAACCTCGACCTTCACCCATATGGGTGCCGAAGGCACGACCTGGATTGGGCATGCGCCGTTCACCAGCGAGCAACACGTCTTTACGAATCTGGGTGACGGCACTTATTTCCACTCGGGTTTGTTAGCCATACGCGCAACCGTAGCGGCCAAGGTCAACATGACCTACAAGATTTTGTACAACGACGCGGTTGCGATGACCGGCGGTCAAACAGTTGACGGTCCGCTCGATCCGGCGATGATCTCGCGGCAGATTGCGGCCGAGGGGGTGACGCCGATTATCGTGGTTACCGACGAGCCCGACAAGTATCCGGAAGGGACGAACTGGGCGCCGGGCGTCACCGTGCGCCATCGCAGTGAGCTCGATGCGGTGCAGCGCGAATTGCGCGCAGCCAAAGGCGTGTCGGCGATGATTTACGACCAGACCTGTGCGTCGGAAAAACGCCGCCGCCGGAAACGCAATGAATACCCGGATCCGGCCAAGCGCGCAGTCATCAACGAGGCGGTATGTGAAGGTTGCGGCGATTGCAGCGTGCAGTCCAACTGCCTGTCGGTAGAGCCGCTCGAAACGGAACTCGGTCGCAAGCGTCAAATCAACCAGTCTTCGTGCAACAAGGATTTCTCTTGCGTCACGGGTTTTTGCCCGAGCTTCGTCACGGTCGAAGGCGGAAAGCTCAGGAAGCCGAAGAAAGTTGCCGTTGCCGACAAAGGCGGCGCCGCGCAATTGCCCGCACAAGATTTGCCGCAACCGACTCTGCCGACCACCGAACAGCCCTATGGGATTCTGGTTACCGGTATCGGCGGCACCGGTGTTGTGACAGTAGGGCAGATTCTGGCAATGGCCGCGCACGTCGAAGGTAAGGGATGTTCGGTGCTCGACATGAGCGGTCTCGCGCAAAAAGGCGGCCCGGTGATGTCGCATGTGCGTTTGGCGGATCGTCCCGAGGATATCTATTCGACGCGCGTCGGCGCCGGCGCTGCGGATCTGGTGATCGGTTGCGACGTGATCGTCACCGCCAGCCGCGACGCATTGTCGCGCATGGGTGAGGGGCGGACCCGTGCGGCGGTCAATTCGACCGGCACGCCGACAGCGGCATTCGTCAAAAATCCGGATTGGCAATACCCGGGCGCCAGCGCAGAAAATGATATCCGCAACGCCTGCGGCAGCGGCAGCGTCGATCTCGTCGACGCCGGCAGGATTGCCACCGGATTGATGGGCGACACGATCGCCACCAACATGTTCATGCTGGGTTATGCATGGCAAAAGGGCTGGGTGCCGCTTTCGGAAGCGGCGATCATCAAGGCGATCGAATTGAATGCGGTGTCGGTGGAGTTCAACAAGCAGGCGTTTGTTTGGGGCAGGACTGCCGCGTGTGATTTGACGGCGGTCGAGAAATTATCGCGAGCAAACGACGTCGTCGCGCAGGTAATTGAGTTCAAGCGCGGCACGCCGCTCGAAGAGTTGATCGCCAAGCGCGTTGCATTGCTGACCGACTACCAGAATGCCGCATACGCCGGGCAATACTTGGCCCTGGTTGAACGGGTGCGATCTGCCGAAAGCCAGTTGGGCGATGCCGCCAAATCCATGCGGTTGACTGAAGCGGTAGCCCGTTATTTTTATAAGCTGATGGCTTATAAGGACGAATACGAAGTCGCTCGCCTCTACACCAATCACGCGTTTGCCGACAAGATAGCCGGCATGTTCGAGGGCGACTACCAGATCAAATTCCATCTGGCGCCGCCCCTGCTGGCCAAGCGCGACGCCAACGGCCATTTGATCAAGCAGCAATTCGGTCCATGGATGATGCGTGCGTTTGGCGTTTTGTCAAAATTCAAGTTCTTGCGCGGGACGGCCTTGGATATCTTCGGCTATACCGAAGAGCGCAAGACGGAACGCATGTTGATCGACCGGTATCGCCAAACGATCATTAACTTGCTGCCGAAGCTGAC